>JBHHXH010000034.1:0-26910 GCA_046756925.1 Nitrospiria bacterium | reverse complement strand
AGCAACGGCAAAACCAATATTCGCGAGCGAGGCACCTGAATATCCCCCGGCTGCACCAACGCCTGTATTTTCAGCCGCATATGCAACCATATTCGTAAAAATGGCCCCTAAGTTCGCTTTGGCTTCCGCTTGCTGAGACTTTGCCTGATAATTGAGAAAGTTGGGAATCGCAATCGCTGCCAAGATCCCGACGATAGCCACCACAATCATCAGCTCAATTAATGTAAAACCTTTCTGATTTCTCATCCTATCATTCATGATCTTTCTCCTTATAATAGTTCATTGTCTTATGTCCTTCATGAGACTCATTAATGCAGGTTAGATGCCACACCCCAATATTAACATTAAATCATTTATTTTCAATGTCTTACGGAAAATACATTTTGAACCTACTAACCATTCTTACAAAAAAAGTGATATTTCATAAAACAAAATGACATATTTTGTCATTCAGGGACGGATCCTACTTATTAAAATCCGGGTCCTTATCCTGTATATCCTTTTTTTCATCAATTTCCCACACATCACCGACCACTCTGCCATAGATCCCGTTCGCCCTCGCTAAAAAGGTATTAGTAGTCACTGTGATAAGAGAATATGTGTAATACAACTTTCCGCTTGTGGTGTAACCAATATTCTTCAAAGTCGCACCAGAAAAACCGTCATCGATCTTCGGCGCCGTATAGGCATGCATGCCGACAAAGATGGCGCCGAGATTGGTCCTTGCTTCCGTCTGTTGTGATTTTGCCAAATAGTTCAAATAAGTTGGAATCGCAATGTCCGCCAAAATACCGACGACGGCAACGGCAACCATGAGTTCTATGAGGGTAAATCCTTTGTTGTTTTTCATAGGACGATAGGGAAATGGCCCTGAGCGCTCAGTGCGCCAGGGCTTCTGAAGAAACCTCCGGAGGAGGGTTCTTGATTTTTTGTAGGGATTTTTCGTGGGACGGAGACCCAAAACCGGCTTCTTTGTAACGAAGCATCAGTTGGTTGTTCTCAGGATCCAGCTCCAAAGAACGCTCCCATGCCTTCCTGGCAAGTTCGATGCGGTTGTTTTTTAGATAGACTTCTCCAAGATGCTCGTGTATGACCGGGTCATCCGGAACCGACATCACCGCCTTTTGCAATAAATCGATGGCATCTTGAAGCATTCCTTTTTTGTAGTAAGCCCATCCGAGGCTATCGATGAAGTACCCGTCGTCAGGCCGCACCGCGAGTGCGCGCTTGATCAAGTCGATTGCTTTATCCAATTCGATTCCTTTATCCGCATAGGTATATCCAAGGTAGTTCAAGGCATTCGCATGCTCGGCATCTAAGGTGATCGCTTTTTCCATCTCGAAAACCATATCATCGAAACGATTCATCTTATCGAAAGTCGCACCGAGGTGAAAGTGCAGGTCCGGTAAGGAAGGCCGCATTTCAAGACCCTCCAAAAAGGCTTCAACGGCTTCCTCAAAACGCTCGGAATCGTGCAAGACGAGACCGGTAAAAAGGTAGGACTCCACCCTTTGAGGATCGAGCTGCTTTGCAAGTTCCCCCTGAATAAGCGCCTCGTCGATATTTTTAAATCGATAAAAATAAAGATAACCCAGACGAATTCTCGCATCATAGACATTTGGATCCTGATCAAGGACACCCTGATAAACCGCCAAAGCATGATCGACCTCACGATTTTCTTCGTAAAGGGATGCCAGATAAATTTTCAACCGTACATCTTTCGGCTTGGCCTCAACGACCGGCAATAACATTTGTATCGCGTCGGAAAAGGCTTTTTTCTCGACCAATACATGCGTCTTCTGGAGAGAAATATCTAGATTGGAAGGATCCTCCTCCGAAAGGCGGTCGAGAAGCACCAATGCTTCATCGTAGGCCTTGGTTCGAATGAGCAATCGAACCAAGCGTGAAATCGCCTGATGGTTTCCGGGGTTGACACGGTTGACGATATTTCGATACACGTTAATGGCCGCCTGCTCTTGCCTCTGTCGTTCGAAAATGGCGGCAATTTCCATGTGCGCCGGTTCAAAAAAAGGATCCAAGGACAAGGCCTTTCGAAAATAAGCCAATCCCTCGAAAAGATCTCCTTTTTCGACGCCGAGCCGTCCCAGGTAATAGTAGGCGGCCGGTGTCGGCGGAGAGGCCTCGATACCTTTGTGAATCATTTCCTCAGCGTGTTTCAAATCTTTTCGGTCGGCAAAAACACCCGCAATTTTGAAGTAGGTATCGCTATTTTCAGGAGCAAGCGCCAAGGCCTGTTCATAGGCTTGCAGTCCTTTTTCGGAATCCCCGGATGCGATATACAAATCACCCAGCAACAATAGCACTTCATAATTTGACGGATAGAGCATGCGGGCTTTTTCTGCATAAAAGAGGGCATCTTCCAAGTTTCCCAGTCGATGCTGCAAAACGGCAATACGCTTGAGCAGAAAAACGGCATTCGGATCATGCGCCAGCGCGGCAAGATATTCCCTCAGTGCCAATCTGTCATGATTCCCAGCCGAACCGGGCGAACGTTCTTCCTCATATTGAAGCCCCCGGATTGCGTGATAATAAGAAGCGGAACTGGGAGAGTCTTCCGATACCGTTTTGATACCTTGTATTGGCGCGTTTTCTTGGGAAAACGTCAGCGGATTGAAGACAGCCTCTTTGGGTATGGATGCACATGACACCGCAAGGGGAATCAATAAAAAATAGCGAAATATCTGGGAGTGAAGCTTTTGTTTCACGCAACGCTTCTCATTTGAATAAATTCCGAATGGATCTCGATACTTATTGACGCATACTCCCCAAAGTGGCCGCAAGCATCATCCTCAATTTCAGACAAAACCGACATACTTTACTGCTTGTCATCTTCTTTATGGGTTTTTGGGGTCATATCGATTTCGTCAGGTTCCGAAACCCCCTTTTTAAAACCGCGTATCGCCTTTCCAAGCCCAGATCCGATCTCAGGCAGTTTGCCGGCGCCAAAGATCACAAGAATGATCACAAGCACAACCAGCAGTTCCGGCATTCCAATTCCGAACATCTTATCCTCCTACAAAAAATTACTCCGAATTGGAATATAATGGAAGCGTAAACTTTCCAACTTACCATCCCAGAAATTATAGGAGGAATACAAATTATTGTCAAATAGGACGCATCCCCTTTCCTGCGGCCGCGATAAATATCCACTCTATTTTGCGGTTCGAGCCTGCTCTACCCACGCCGGGAGGTGCATTCTCACATCCTAATGTTGGCTATTGTTGGCCAAAGAAAAGCATCGCAGCAGCAGCAGGGCACGGAGCTTCCTCAATCGAACGGCCTTCAGTTTCAATCTTGATGGAAGGGAACTGGATGGTCTGATTTGTCTTCAAAACGCGTATATCGAGAGATAAAGCTCATTGGAACATCCCCGATCGGCCCATTTCTCTGTTTTCCGATAATAATTTCCGCCGACCCCCTCTTTCCACAGAGACATTCCCCTTCCGGGGAACACTTACAGGGGTCGTACACCTCTTCCCGATAAATAAAGAGCACCACATCGGCATCTTGCTCTATCGCGCCCGATTCGCGAAGGTCGGCCAATATCGGCCGTTTCTTTTTTTCCGGGCGCGATTCAACCGCCCTGGAGAGTTGGGAAAGGGCAATGACAGGGATATGGAGTTCTTTCGCCAAGCCCTTCAAGGAGCGAGAAATATCCGATATTTCTTGCTCTCGACTATTTGCATCCCCCCTGCCACGCATCAGCTGGAGGTAGTCCACGATAATCAAGCTGAGATTGTGTTCCGATTTCAATCGCCGCGCCTTGGCCCGCATCTCCAGAATCGACATGGAGGGCGTATCATCTATAAAAATCGGGGCCTCGTTTAACTTGCCTGCGGCATTAATCAGCTGATCCCACATTTGTTTTCCGATAAAACCGGACCGAAGTTTATGCGCATCGATTCTGGCCTCGGAACAAAGCATGCGAAGGACCAATTGTTCCTTCGACATCTCTAAACTGAAGACGCCGACCGTCCCATTGTTTCGGATAGATACATTCTGGGCGACCCCAAGCGCAAAGGCCGTCTTTCCCATCGAGGGCCGACCGGCAACGATAATCAAGTCCGAGGGTTGCAAACCGGAAGTGAGTTTGTCCAAGTCCTTATAATAAGTCGGCAGACCGGTTAATTTTTTATCCGCCAACTTTTCGATGATCTCGAAGCCCTGTTTCACCAACTGTTTCATCGGCACGAAGGTCGCACGCAGGCTTTTATCGGAAATGGCGAAGATGGACCGTTCCGCATGGTCCAGTAGGTCCTCCACTTTTCCTTGATTTTCATAGCCTTGCGTCACAATGTCGGTCGCAATGCGAATGAGGTCCCGGGACAGGGCTTTTTCATGAACAATCTTCGCATGCAAGGAAACATTGGCTGCAGTCGCGATACAATTCAGGAGTTCGGTCAGATAGAGGCTTCCACCCACTGCCGCAAGCTGGTCTTTTGCCCGGAGACGGTCGGAAAGGGTAATCAGATCGATCGCCTCACCCACCTCATTGAGATCGAGCATTGCGGAGAAAATTTTTCGGTGGATCTCCTTGTAAAAATCTTCGAGATGGAGCGTCCCCACGACCCGATTCATCGCCTGATTGTCGATCAAAATCGCAGCCAACACCGCCTGCTCGGCTTCGATATTTTGTGGTGGGATCTTCTGGATCGATAGATCGACCGATCCGCTCACACTGCCGTGTTTAACCGGAGCCATGCTAAGGCATCCTCCCGATCCTGAAGCGCTTCGGCACCAGTATTTGGATCGATCAGCCGAAGCGCATCTTGCTGACGTCCTTCCATCAAAAGAATCTTTTTAATCTTTTGCCTTCGCGCCTCTGCGCAAAAAGAATCGATTCCTTGCCCCTTCAGGCAACGATGCCGTGTCACACGAAATCCGGCTTCGCGCAGTTTTGAGGTCAGTGCAATGGCCCTTGCCCCATCTTTTGCCAAATAAAAAACGGCGATATCCACCCAGGAGAATGTTTCTTCGGGCATAGACGCGTTGATGACCGATTGGAGTCGATCGATATTGAAGGCAAAACCGGTAGAGGCAGAGGGGGCGCCGAACTTTCCCAGCAAGTGATCATAGCGTCCGCCGCCGCCCAGCTCCGACCCGAGCCCTTCTGCAAAAATCTCGAAGATCGTCCCCGTATAATAGTTAAACCCCCGAACCTCCCCCAAATCGATCAGCAGATAGTTTTCGTATCCGGCGGACTGCAATATGTCGTAGACATCCCTCAGACGCTTCAAACCCGACCGGCAGGCAGGATGGCCGCTCAACTTCTGGGCATGCTTTAGAAGCGTTTCGCCCCCGAGCAGGTCGAGCAGCGAAAGCACTTGCCTCCGACTCGCGGCATCCACGTTTTCTTCAAGGAGCAATCGTTCGAGTTGGGAGGCCTCCTTTTTTGCCACGAAGTTCAAAATCTTTCGGAACAACAAAGGCGACGAACCAAAGGGGCTAAGCAGCCCGCGTGTAAATTCCATTTGACCGATGGCAACACGAAAGGATTTTAATCCGATTCGGAGCAAGATTTCAATCGTCAATGCAATGATCTCTGCATCGGCTTCGGCATCCGTGGGACCGATCAATTCCCCACCGATTTGAAAAAGCTCCCGTTCCCGTCCCGCATGCTCTTCCGAATGGCGGAAGACATTCGCTGAGTAGCAAAGTCTCAAGGGCCTGGCTTGATCACGTAGCAATGTCGCCGCGATGCGAGCAATCTGAGGCGTGACATCGGGCCGGAGCACCATGATTCGACCCGTTGCACGATCCACGAATTTATAGGCGTTCTCAAGACGATCCTCATCCACACCCAGAGAAAAAACATCGAGAAATTCGAAAATCGGGGGAATCACTTCCTGGTAGCCCCAAGCATCCAAGGAAGATAAGACCTGGCGTTCGATCGCCCTGCGCCGGAAGGTGCCCTCCCGCAACAAGGCTGAAACGCCTTTCGGGATCATCGTTTTTGATTTACTTGAAAACGTCATGGACCCGGAACGAAACAGAGATTTGAGAGCGATCTTTATAAGGACGCATGAGATGGATGGACGACGGCCGAACCCCTTTCCATCTCACGAAGGGCATCTTTATGAAGGCCATCTACATTTTTATTTGTTTCACCGAAAGCACGTGCGGGAGCGTTTTGATCTCTTGTAAGACCTCCGATGAAAGAACCGAGTCGATCCCCACCACCGAGATGGCCTTCCCTCCCGCTTTTTCACGGCCGAGCTGCATGAGGGATATATTGACCTGATTTTTCGCCAGGAGTTGCCCCAAACTACCGATCACACCCGGCATATCTTCGTTAAAAATATACAACATGTTTCCAGATGGTGTGAATTCAAGCGACATTCGATCTATTTCGACAATGCGCGGCTCGGTCTTATTAAAGATCGCCCCCGTCACATGCCGGATCTTGTCGCCCGCCTTCACTTTAATGGAGAGCAGACTCGAGAAATTCCCGGCATCGGATCTTTTCTCCTCCTTCGTGACAATCCCACGTTCCTTGGCGATCTCGGGCGCGTTCACGGAATTGACCGGCTCCTCCAGGATGGGACTCAAGAGCCCTTTTAAAGCCGCAATGGTAATGGGCGCCGTTTGGATATCCGCCGCTTCGCCGACATAGGAGATCGTCACTTCCTCGACACCGCCCTCAGCCGTCTGGCCGATAAAAGAGCCGATCTTTTCCGCCAAGTCGATATAGGGCTGCAACTTCGGAAGGAGGTCGGGGGACACGGACGGGAGATTGACCGCAAAACGAACGACATCCCGCACCAAGAAATCGACCAGCTGTTCCGCGATGGCCAAGGCGACATTTTCCTGCGCCTCTTTCGTCGCTGCCCCAAGATGCGGTGTGCAGATAAAATTTTCAAGCGACAACAGCGGATTCGAAGGATCCACCGGTTCGACTTCAAACACATCGAATGCCGCAGCGGCAACCTTCCCGGACTGAAGTGCATCGTAAAGATCCGCCTCGTTCACGATTCCGCCCCGCGCACAATTGATCAAGCGTGCACCTTGTTTCATTTTTTGAAAAGCGGCGGCATCGATCATGTGCCGCGTTTGATCGGTAAGGGGGGTATGAAGGGTAATAATATCCGAACGGGCATAGAGCGTATCCAGATCGACCGATTCGATACCCATTTTCTCCGCTTTCTCGGGCGAAAGATAGGCGTCGTAGGCAATGACATTCATCATCATACCCTGGGCCAACTTGGCCACATGGCCGCCGATCTGACCCACTCCGATAATACCCAGCGTTTTATTGAAGAGCTCGATGCCCATGAATTTTTTCTTTTCCCATTTTCCGGATTGGGTCGACAGGTAGGCCTGGGGAACGCGACGGGCCATGGCGACCATCAGTGCCAGGGTATGCTCTGCGGTGGTGATGGTATTGCCCCCGGGGGTATTCATGACGACAATGCCACGCTTGGTCGCCGCGTTGATATCAACATTGTCCAATCCCGACCCGGCGCGGCCGATAATCTTCAGGTTTTTGGCCGCACCAATGACCTCCTGCGTCACTTTCGTGCCGCTTCGGATAACCAACCCATCATAATTCGGGATCGATTCAATCAACTCCCCTGGCGACAGTTTGGTTTTGATATCGACTTTCAGGCCGGCCTTCTTTAATATTTCGATGCCCCGATCGGCCAGGGGGTCGCTGACTAAAACACGCATAAAACCTCCTTACTGGTTAAGAATTTTCTCATGCTCCCGGGTGGGCGATGACTTTAATATAGGGATTAAGATATCGGTTCGTGGAACGGATTTACTTCTTCAAAAGAATTTCCTGGGCGATTCCGACGCCAGCCCCCAATTTGAGAGGATGCCCCATCCCTTTGAGCACCATTTCCACTGCCGCGACGGCGGTGATCGTATCGAAGGTATCGAGATATCCCATGTTGGAAATCCGAAAAACCTTTCCCTTGAGATGGTCCTGCCCCCCTGCTGCTGTAATGCCGTATTTCGTTCGAAGATCTTTATAGATCGCTTGGCCGTCATAACCTTCCGGAACGGAAATCGCCGTCACGGACACACTGGGTGATTCCTTGGGGAAGGACGCCAATCCGATGCCCGTCATCGCCTCACGCAGGGCTTTGGCCATGAGGCTTCGCCGCGCGAAGATCTGCTCCCGGCCCTCTTCCTTCATCATCCTCAGAGATTGCTCCAAGCCCACAATGAGGGACACGGCCGCGGTATAGGCCGTTTGATTTTTTGCCAAGGCATCCCGTTCTTTTTTAAAATCGAAGTAAAACCTGCCGTTTTCCGCCTTCTCGGCTTGCCGCCAACCCTTATCCGAAACGGATACAAAAGCCAATCCAGGTGGAAGCGCCAAGGCCTTCTGCGAGCCGCTGACCACGACATCGAGCCCCCAAGCATCGGTTTGCACATCAAATACACCCAGCGCCGAAATGGCATCGACCACCATCAGACAGCCGTCGTAAGCCCGTACGACCTCCGCCACTTCCCGAATCGGATGAGCAACGCCGGTCGAAGTCTCGGATGCCTGCGTAAAAACAGCCTTGATGGAAGAGTCCCTCTGCAGGGCCGCCGCCACATCCTTCGGATTCACCGTACGCCCCCATTCGACCTTGATTTCCTCGGTTTGAATCCCGAAACGCTGGCAAATCTTCCCCCACCGTTCCCCAAACTTTCCACCATTGACGTATAACGCTTTATCGCCAGGAGATAAAAAATTGCTCACCGCCCCTTCCATCCCGCCGGTCCCGGTGGACGCAAGAATCAACACATCATTTTCCGTTTGAAACAACCACTTCAAATCTTCTTTAACGCCTTGTAAAAGCGTAACGAATTCCGGCGCGCGATGATGGAGGATGGGCTGCGCCATCGCCAAGAGTACATCGGGCGACACCTGCGTCGGGCCGGGTGCTAAAAGGTATTTTTTCACGATCGTCTTCTCCCTAAATAAGCATGATATTCTGTCGGCAAAAACTCTGAAAAACTGTTGAAATTAGCATAGCGGTTTAAAAATTGTCAAGGCAGCAACCGGTTAAAGGTTATTGACCCATCGAACCCCGACCGAGTCAACTTCACTGATCCGCTTCGATGGCTTCCTGATGTCAGCCTTACGACGGATCCGCACTCGAAGGCCATCTAAACTGTTTTCGGGCCCACGCCACCTTCTTTATCGATTACCGATCATGACTTGAGGGACAAATTGAGAATGGAAATCATGGTTTACATTTTATATAAAAGGGATTAGAGTGATCCTTATGAGCCCCCACCTGTCCATCGGTCTCGATCCCCCTACTCCAAGTCACGTGTTTTTTCCGCTTTGCAAAACACCGCAAGCAGTCGAATATTTTATCGAAAGAAACGGGCTTCCCATCCGCTCCAGAGGGTAGTGGCATATGCTCGGGCGGCTTCTTTTCCTTTTTATCGTTATTCCGCTCATCGAAATCTCGCTCCTCATCAAACTTGGGGGTGTCATCGGCTTTTGGCCAACCATCACGCTACAGGTCGTAACGGGTATCCTCGGAGCCACGTTGGCAAAATTGCAGGGACTTCAGATATGGCGAAAAATTTCAGAAGAATTAGCGATTGGGAGGATCCCGACCGGGGAAATGGTCGATGGATTACTTATTTTTGCGGCCGGGGTCGTTTTAATGACACCCGGTTTATTGACGGACTTCGGCGGTTTTTTGCTCCTGATTCCAGCGACCCGCAATGGTTTTAAACGCTGGGTCCGAAGACAATTCGAAATAAAAATCGGGCAAGACAAGAACGATTTCGCCCGTTTTGACTAAGTGGCAACCGCCATCCGCCACTGGTTTCGCTTGAATGAGAAAGGCCTGAAAAGCACAATCTGAAATAAACCAAGAAGGGGTTAATCTGTATGACCTAAAAAAATCTTGAGCGTCAACAGGCACACCATCGGACCCGTGTCGCACAAGCGGCATTACACATAGCTTAGCCAGCCTTGGCGGGCTTCGACCTTGCCGCGAACGATATCAAAAAAGGTGTTCTGGAGGGTTTGGGTCACAGGCCCCGGCCTCCCATCCCCAATGATCCGGCCATCGACCTCACGGATGGGGGTGACTTCGGCTGCAGTTCCCGTAAAAAAGGCTTCATCGGCCAGGTAAAGATCATCCCTTGTAAAACGTTCTTCAACGGCCTCGATCTCTAGTTCTCGCGCCAATTGGAGGATCGTATCGCGTGTAATACCCTCGAGGATGGACGAACTCATTGGGGTCGTTTTCAAAACGCCCTTTTTGACGATAAAAATATTCTCACCCGGGCCCTCTGTTACAAAGCCGTCCGTGTCCAGTAAAACCGCTTCATCAAAACCGGTCTCCTTCGCCTCCCGCTTTGCCAATTGGGAATTGACATAATAACCGCAGACCTTTGCACGAGTGAGGCTGATATTCACATGATGACGAGAAAACGAAGACACCCGAACGCGAATGCCTTGTCGGATGCCTTCTTCTCCAAGATAGGTTCCCCACGGCCAAACGGCAATAGATATTCGAATGCTGGCACCCTTGGCATAAAGCCCCATCTCCCCGTAGCCGATATAAACCAGCGGGCGAATATAGCCCTCGGCCAGCTCGTTCGCACGGACCGTTTCAACGATTGCATCTGCGATTTGATCTTGGGAATAGGGGATATCTAGTTGGACGACTTTGGCGGATCTAAAAAGACGTTCGGTGTGCTCTTTCAGGCGAAAGATCGCCGTACCCGATCGTCCCTTATAACAACGGATTCCTTCAAAAACACCCAAACCGTAATGGAGGGTATGGGTCAAGACATGCACCGTCGCATCTTTCCACGGCACCAGCTGACCATCCATCCAGATAAACGACGTTGCCTGTATCAATCCAGGTCCTTATTTTTTTGAACGAACCTTTTTCTTCTTGCCCGGTTTCGAGTTTTTGGCCCCTCGACCTTGCTGAGACAATGCTGCGCCGCGCGCGCCGCCTCTTTTACCGGTCAACAACCAATCGGTCGTCACGCGACCGATTTCCGCAATGCGGACCAATAAATCTGGGGAAGGGATACGGCCTCGTTCATACCGGCTGATATAGTTTTGTTTCTTCACGCCAAGGACGTCCGCAAACTGTGTTTGCGTTTGCTTGCCCCTGACTGCTCGAATTCTATCGCCCACCTTAATCGGAGAGACCTTTTCCATTGCAATCCCCCTTCTCAATTGATGATTGTGATTGAAACATTTCAGCTTGTTTATGCTTGCACACCCTGAAACAGTGCCCATGGTGTCTATTTCTCAAAAGTATACTTCATAGCCCCTATAAAATCAAGACGAACCCTCGAAAAGCACTCGATACACCATGGGCTTGCCCCCCGAACCACTCACAAACAAATCCATTCCCCTTTAAAAAAAGAACCCCGAAAACCACAAAAAACCACTTCCGTCTTTAAATAGTAAGTTGCTGATTATCCACACGAAAATACTTCGAGGCCAACTGAAATCGAATATTTTTACAATCCGCTCTCTTCCGTTCACTGACAAGCGCTGGACACGACGCGAAAAGATCTCGGCCCCTCCGGCTTGGGATACACTGCATCGGCGTATTCCCCAAGTCCTCCTCAAGAACGGCCACGCCGTGTATCACAGGCGCGTTCCAATCATGGAGCAGCTCCAACAATCGTGATGCGTTCCCGGCACCACCGGCTTTTGCTTTTCTTGGGCAGGATCACCGCAACCGAGGAGTGCAATTGACTTCTGGTGTCTTGAATGGCATATTTATGAATTATCACCCGAAACGGATGAGGCAAGCGGCATGTCTAGATCGGGTGGTCCGTGTATTTTTGATACACGGGCTGGAGGGTTCGTGAAGATTGGAAGGTTTTCACACCATCGATCCTGAAAGACATCACCGCGTCTCTCTTTTAGAAAAGGTCGCCGTTCAATACCGCAAGTCCGCTATAAAGCAACTTCATTAACAAGACATCCGAAGAAATGTCATACCGAAGGCATCACGGGATCTAAAGGAGAACACAAAGATGCTCGCGCAAATAGAAAAATTGCTTTCCGATGAGGCGTCCTATCTATTAGGGCACAAGTGTACGGGGATTCAAAAAGAATCGCTGCACTTACCTGGAGGAGACTTCATTGACAGAATATATACCCCATCGGACCGCCCGGTCGGCGTCTTAAACAACCTCACCCGTCTCTTTAATCACGGTCGCCTCGCCGGGACAGGATACCTCTCCATATTACCGGTCGATCAAGGAATAGAGCATTCTGCCGGCGCTTCTTTCTCCCCCAACCCGGCCTGTTTCGACCCGGAGGAGATTATTCGCCTGGCGATCGAGGGAGGGTGCAACGGCGTGGCGTCGACACTTGGCGTCTTGGGCATGCTGGCCAGAAGATATGCCCATAAAATCCCTTTTATCCTCAAGTTCAATCACAACGAATTTCTTTCATACCCCAATACATACGACCAAATCGCCTTCGCCAATATCCAACAAGCCTTTGACTTAGGGGCCGTCGGCGTGGGAGCGACCATTTATTACGGCTCACCCGAATCAAAGCGACAAATTCAAGAGGTATCCATCGCATTCAAGCAAGCCCACGATCTGGGGATGTTCACCGTCCTCTGGTGTTATCTTCGGCATCCGGCTTTTAAAACCGCAGAGACCGATTTTCATACGGCAGCCGATTTAACCGGTCAGGCCAATCATCTGGGTGTGACCATCGAAGCGGACATCATCAAACAAAAAATGCCGGAATGCAATGGCGGGTTCAAAGCGATACAATTCGGCAAAACCCACGAGAAAGTTTACACCGAACTGACGAGCGATCACCCCATCGATCTCACCCGGTATCAAGTCGCCAACTGTTACATGGGCCGGGCCGGCCTCATCAACTCCGGGGGCGCCTCCGGTAAGAACGATCTGGCGCAAGCCGTCAAAACTGCCGTCATCAACAAACGCGCCGGCGGAAGCGGTCTGATCTCAGGTCGAAAGGCCTTTCAAAAAACACCGAAAGAAGGGATTGCCTTGCTCAATGCCATCCAAGACGTCTATCTGTGTAAAGAAGTTACCGTTGCCTAGATCTTCAAGAGAACCGTTCTTGAAATAAAACCCTTTTCGACCCTCACACCGACACAAACAATGGCGCCCCTTGATCGCTTCCCGACTCGAGAGCGGCGGCGGCGATTTCATCCCTCAGGGCAAAAGAAAAGGGGACCGTCGTGCATAGATCATCTATTGAAAAAGGTTTTCGATTGGGAGCCGCTTTCTTGAAAAAAGCTTGGGTATTTTCCGAAACAATGCCACAAATGCTTCCCCGAACCCCTACTGGAAGCCGCCACAAAACTTCTTTTGGGGAGTGCCCCTCCATGGCATCTTGAGGTGAAAGACCGATTTCTATAATGCCGGCCTCCCGCGAGGGATGCTCGGGGGAGCGTTGTATTTCCACACACAATTTTCGACGCCCCTGAAAACGGAAACCGAGGGATAACGCCCAATTCGCATATTTTAAACCTTCATTTTCCGTTTTTTTATCGGTTTCGCACAAAAAAATTGGAACACCGGGAGGTGCAAATGACTGGATTTCCATTGAGAGATAGGCCGCTTCCTCTTTATTCAACAAGGATATGTCCAGATCGATATAAAAAAAACCGGTCGAAATCGCAGCTTTAACATGCTTGAGGAACACCGCTGTCGATTCTTCAGCCGTTGAGGCCTTACTTTTCTCAATCGCTTTGGGAGGTAGAAGCGTTTCTTTTAGGAAAAGCGGCCCCCGATACCCTTCTCGAATGGCGGCCGCGACGATTACTGCAATATATTCTGACGGCGATTGTCGTATCTTCGCATCTTTCGACGCTCGGTGTTCCAAAACAAAGGGAAGGCCCTGATACCGGGTGGCAACCCGAAGAATTGTTCGGGCGACGTCATAACTCAACCCTTGGAGATGGATGATGGGGAGCTGGCATCGCTCAGCCCCCACCCCTTTCTCTGGCTGCTGCAAAACAACACCGAGGCAAAGACCAAACGAAGGGCCGGCCATTTTGATAATCCACCGCGCCATGGCCCTCATTTCCATTTTCGGATGAAAAACAGCGGTCCAGATCAGCCGATCGAGAAGGAAACCGCGCAACTGTTTCGCATCAAGCACCTGGACCGCTCCCTCTGAAATATGAACAACCCCCTTCAAGGTGTCGCCGAGCTGGCTCATGGTTTCAAATTGCATGGTTTTTACTTGCAGGCTTAGAATTGATTTGTGGCAATATGGACGGGCCGGGAACTTACGCGTCTGTCTTAAAATGACTCGCGACTTCGTAAACGACTTCCGCCGTTTGTGACATTTCTTTAAAACTCAGCCATTCATGAACGGTGTGAATTTGGTGCATGCCGGTCCCTAGATTGGGAACCGTAATGCCTTTTTCATTGAAGATATTCGCATCGCAGCCGCCCCCCGTTGCATTCGTCTTGACATGGTATCCACATTTTTCGGCGGCCCGAAGCACCGATTGAACGATCGGCACATCGTGCGGAAGGTTCATCCGGTTGTAATCGCGCCACACCTTTTCTTCAACGCGCCCGGTGAGCCGCGAACCATTGACTTCGATGCCGAATTTTTTAACCGCACCTTGAAAACATGCCCGCATATGCGCCGTTTGGCGCGCAAGCTTTTCCGGATGATGACTTCTCGATTCCGCCAGCACGGACACCCTGTTTGGAACGATATTGACCGCGGCGCCGCCTTCGATGCCCCCGACATTGGCCGTGGTTTCGAAGTCGATCCGCCCCAAAGACATATGACTGATGGCCTCCGAAGCGATCTGAATGGCGGAGATCCCCTGTTCGGGGCAGACACCCGCATGGGCCTCTAGGCCGTGAACGACAAATTCCATGCGATCCGATGCGGGAGACTTCGTAAAAAGAAAATCGGCATGGTCGCAATCGAGCACGAGGCCGTACTCCGACTTCAAGCGCGACAAGTCGAGGTGTTTGGCGCCCACGAGACCGTATTCCTCGCAGATAGTGAAGATCACTTCAATATCCCCATGAGGCACCGCCTGCTCCTTCAAGCTCCGAAGCACTTCGATAATGATCGAAATCCCGGACTTATCGTCTCCTCCAAGGATCGTCGTGCCATCGCTTCGAATCACATCCCCTTCGCAGATTGGCCGAATCCCCTCTCCCGGCACGACGGTATCCATATGCGCGGATAAAAGCAGCGGCGCGCAAGACGAATCCTTTCCGGAAAGGCGCGCAATCAGGTTTCCAATTTCGCCACCGACCGCCTCCCCTGCCCGATCGAAAGAAACCTGCGCCCCAAGGTCCTCCAGATCTTTCTGAAGAACCAAAGCCACGGCGCGTTCTTTTTTAGAAAGACTGTCGATCTGGACGATTCGCAAAAAATGGTCCTTCATCCGTTTCAAATTCAGTTTCCGGGAATGCTTCAACCGTTTGTGTCCTTTTGTGACTGAAGATGGACCAACACCGAACGGATCACCTCTTCCGGGTGAAGATGGCTCAACCGACGCCCGCCCCTGGCAT
Source organism: Nitrospiria bacterium (assembly GCA_046756925.1). Classification (GTDB taxonomy): domain Bacteria; phylum Nitrospirota; class Nitrospiria; order SBBL01; family JAADHI01; genus JAJDBU01. The sequence goes on along the minus strand of JBHHXH010000034.1, from coordinate 11,409 downwards.
CCGTATATTTTAAGGCGGAAGTCATCGCCCGTCCGGGGTAGTCTTCAAAGACCCAATGGCCGGAAGCGGCGCTGTCTAGCCGATTCAGTGTTTTTGCAAGCGGCACCATATCGATGGTTTTAATCGGCGGCCGCGTCACCGTATCTGCCCAGGAATAATAGCGATATTCAAGTTCGTAGCCGAAGCCTCCTTCATTTTTCTCCCGGTCTTCAACGACGAGGATCAGATCCCCCTGGCAATAATGATCGATCGCCTGTCGTGCAGGCCGGCTTTCGTCCATGATCACCGACAACGCTTCCTCTTCGTACTCATCCACACCCACAACGCCTTTCTCAAAAAGATCCATTGAGTGGAGAATCGCCTCGAAAGGCGGCCCCCAAAACGACCGGTAGTCATCCTTTTTTCGGAACAAATCGGGGATGAGCGGCAAAAGCCCCTTATAATAAGCCGCCTCTCGAGGCCCGGAGTAGGCATCGATGATATCCGAAATCGGTCCCTTGCGGGCTTGGCAGAGCCCATGGATCAAGAGGTTGATCTGAACCCCCTCTTCCGATGAAAAAATGGAGAAGTCTCCCGCTTCCGCCGCAGAAATCAACCTGCCTGCCATCGGCTCCGCTTTTCGCGGGTTTAATAAGGTCCATACGGAGAGCAGGCCGTCGGTATCAAAATGATTGTTCGTAATAATACTGGCCTGCGGGAAGAATGATTTCCGGTCCGGGTGGGATATATATCGAAAGGCGATTTCCGTTGCCGTGTCCGCCTTCAAGGGCACCGGCGTTTGGTTCCCTTTCCAATGACTCAGGTGGAAACTATTTGGAACAAGGCCGTCCACCGAAATCTTTGCGACGTCTTTCATCGCATCTTCATAAAAATAAAACACCATGATGACAATGGAAACCGCATCTCCTTCAATAGCGACCCTGAACACAAGCGACCCTGAACACAATGTGGGAAGGGCAAAATCAAGGTTGGATCACTATATCAAAAAAAATCAGTGAATTCAAAAATCATCGTCTCGGAAAACCGGGCACTGAATCCGATAAACAGCTGTTATATCTCGCCAATAAAACATCAAATCGCAGAATACACCAAAACGGATTGCATCATCACCACCATTAAGATAAAAACAATTTGACAATAAAGTGAGCCTTTAATATAATTGCATTAGTTTCGCAGTCAAAAATAATTACTTTCCAGGCCTAAAAGATGACCTTCTCATATGGCCGGACCAATTCAACAATAGATCAACCAGAAAGAGTATAAGAGGCGCCTCACTCAGCTTTCTCCCGTTATATACTTCAGAATAATCAAAACTAGGCATACAGAACACCTTTCTAAAATTAAAAAGGCAAGAAACCATAGACGGTTTTATTGCTGATTTCCGGATCCCCATAGATGGAAGCAGTCTTTTGCAGGATCCCTCATCGTCGCAGTGGAAATGATTCATACTGAGGAAACGCGTCTCGAGGAATTCTTTTCTTATTTAATTAAAAAACTTAACATAATTAAAAATAGGTAGATAGGAGGAGCAACCATGCACCTTGCCGAATTGAAAGAGAAGAGCATTTCAAAGCTTTTCGATGTTGCCAAAGACTTAAAAGTAGAGGGCGCCAGCAACCTCAGAAAACAGGAACTCATCTTTGCAATTCTTCAAGCCCAAGCTGAAAAGAACGGCACGATATACGGCGAAGGAGTGCTTGAAACCCTGCCGGATGGATTTGGATTTCTACGGTCCCCCGATTACAACTACTTTCCCGGCCCTGACGATATCTACATCTCTCCCTCACAAATACGACGGTTTAACCTTCGGACGGGAGATATCGTCTCCGGACAAATTCGTCCGCCAAAAGAAACGGAGCGCTATTTCGCCCTACTCAAAGTTGAAAAGATAAACCACGAAGGACCAGACGCCGCAAGAGAAAAAATCCTGTTCGATAATTTAACTCCCCTCTACCCAATGGAAAAAGTCGGACTCGAGTACGATCAATCGGATTATTCCACACGCGTCATGGAATTGATCACCCCCATCGGCAAGGGACAGCGCGGACTGATCGTCGCCTCGCCCCGGACCGGGAAAACGGTGCTTTTGCAGTCGATCGCCAAGGCCATCATGAAAAACCACCCCGAAGTCGTTTTGATCGTTCTATTAATCGACGAACGCCCGGAAGAAGTCACTGACATGCAACGCCAGGTAAAAGGCGAGGTCGTCAGCTCCACTTTCGACGAACCCGCCCAACGCCATGTTCAAGTGGCGGAGATGGTCCTTGAAAAAGCAAAACGCCTCGTCGAACACAAGAAAGACGTCGTCATCCTACTGGATTCCATTACGCGATTGGCCCGTGCATTCAATGCCGTCATCCCTTCCAGCGGCAAAGTGCTCTCCGGTGGCCTGGATGCCAACGCACTCCAACGGCCAAAGCGTTTTTTTGGGTCGGCGCGAAACATCGAAAACGGTGGCAGTTTAACCATCATCGCCACGGCGCTGGTCGATACCGGAAGCCGGATGGACGATGTGATCTTCGAAGAGTTCAAGGGAACGGGAAATATGGAAGTACACTTGGAACGAAAACTTGCCGATCGACGGATATATCCATCCATCGATATTTCCTTATCGGGAACGCGAAAAGAAGAACTCCTTGTCGATAAAGAAGTCTTAAGCCGGATGTGGATTCTGCGAAAGGTCTTAAGCCCGCTCTCTCCCGTCGAATCGATGGAGTTTTTAATCGATAAAATCAAAGGAACAAAAACGAACAAAGAGTTTTTAGAATCCATGAACAAATAAGTTGAATAGTGTCGAAAATTAAGCTATTATCGCTCATTCGTTCTCAAATAAAGGCGGGAAGATGAAGTCGGATATTCACCCCAAATATTATGATGTGGAAATCAGCTGCGCATGTGGCTCCGTTTTGAAAACCCGATCGACCAGTCCATCCATTCGCCTGGAAATCTGCTCCGCATGTCATCCCTTCTTCACCGGAACACAAAAAATCGTCGACTCCGAAGGCCGTGTCGAGCAGTTTAAGAAAAAATACCAAAATTTCTTAAAAAAATAAGCGCGAAGGGGTCTCGCCGGAGCCTGCCTGTTGGCAGGTTTTTTTATTTAAACCGGTCTTATCCCTGGCATGAAATACGCCGTCGAACACTTCCCAATCACATAAGGTGTCACAGTGGTTGTAGAAAAAGCCGATTCCTTCATTGAAAAGCTTGAAGAAATCGTAGAAACATATGAGTCTCTCACATCCCAGCTCTTGGATCCCGTGGTCTTGGCAAACCCGGCAGAGCAGATCCGTATCACCAAAAAAAGGGCCGAATACGAAGAAACGGTGGAGCTCTACGAAACATACAAAACGGTACTCGCACAAATCGCCGAAGCGGAAGAAGTGCGTCAGGACCAAAACACGGAAGCCGAATTCAGAAAGTTGGCCGAAGAAGAATGGGAGATGTTAACGAAAAAGAAAGAAACAATTGAATCGACCCTCAAATCGGTCTTGAACCCGGGAAGCCCCTATGACAATCGTGACCTCTTCCTAGAGATTCGCGCCGGCACCGGAGGAGAAGAGGCGGCGCTATTTGTGTCGAACCTCCTTAGAATGTATACGAAATATGTGGAAAGAAAACGTTGGAATTATGAAATGATCACCTCGAGCGAAACCGGCATCGGCGGGATTAAGGAAATCATCCTCTCGATATCGGGGAAGAGCGCCTACCGTCACCTTCAGTACGAAAGCGGCGTCCATCGCGTCCAGCGTGTACCGAAAACGGAGGCCAGCGGCCGGATTCACACCTCCACCGTCACTGTTGCCGTTATCCCGGAAGCGGAAGAGGTCGACATTCAAATCGATCAAAAAGACCTCCGGATCGATACCTATTGTTCCTCCGGCCCAGGCGGACAAGGGGTCAATACCACCTATTCCGCCGTAAGGATCACACACCTCCCTTCCGGCCTGGTCGTCACATGCCAGGACGAACGCTCGCAAATCAAGAACCGCGCCCGGGCCCTTCGTGTGCTCCGCTCACGACTCCTGGAGATTGAAAGGGAACGCCAGGAAGCGGAGGCCGCCGAGGAAAGAAGATCGAAAGTCGGCACCGGCGGACGGAGCGAAAAGATACGCACATACAATTTCAAGGAAAATAGGATTACGGACCACCGTCTGAATCTTTCATTCTACCAACTGGAAAAGATGCTTGAGGGCGAGATTGACCCCATGATCGATGGCTTGATCGCCCAGGGAGCCAATTCGTGACACAAAGCGCTATGGCATCCGTAAAAGGGAAAACCGTCTTCGATTTGCTCGGCGAAGGAACTGCCTATTTGAAAGAAAAGGGCCTCCCCTCCGCCCGGCTGGAAACGGAGCACCTCCTCTCCGCATCCCTCTCCTGCAGACGGATCGACTTGTATCGTAATATGGGAAAAACCATCACGACTGATGAACACAGCCGTTTTTGGAAGGGTTTGAAACGACGGGCGGCGCATGAACCGCTGCAATACATCACCGGGACCGTCACCTTTTTTGGAATACCGCTTCACATTCGGCCCGGCGTATTTATCCCGCGCCCGGAGACGGAATTGATGGTCGAGGCGGCGCTCAAAATCTTCCCGACGCCCAAACGCATCCTCGACCTCTGTACGGGAAGCGGGTCCGTGGCGCTGGCATTGGCGACGCACCTCCCCTCGTCAGCCCTCATCTTCGCTGCCGACCAAGACGAAGCCGCCTTAAGGCTTGCGAAAATCAATATCGGACAGTTCGACACCGCCCCCAATATCGGGCTTTTTAGGGGAAATCTCCTGGAAGCGCTCGCCAGGAAAAAAGAACTGCTTTTCGATCTCATTGTCTGTAATCCGCCCTATATTTCAGAAGCGGACAAACCGGCACTTCCCAGAAACGTCCGCGATTTCGAACCCGCCGCCGCCCTCTTTGCCGATGAAGAAGGCACGGCCATCCACCGGCGTGTTCTTTCCGATGCGCCGCATGTCTTGGCGGAAGAGGGAAGGCTCTTGCTGGAACTCGGTGCAGGCCAGGCCACTTGGCTCAAACAACATATCGAATCGGAAACCGGATTGACGGTGACATTGATAAACGATTGGGCCGGCATTCCACGAATCGCGGAGATCCAAAAGCTGCCGAGGTCCACACATGGATAAAATCGTCATCAGAGGCGGAACCCCGCTCTCGGGGAACATCACAATCAGCGGCGCAAAAAACGCTGCCTTGCCCATCATCGCCGCCACCATTTTATCACCGGAGGAACATCTTCTCTCGAGGGTTCCCCAACTGGTCGATGTGGCCACCTTCCGGAGGCTTCTGCAGAAGATCGGCGCAAGCATTTCAGAAGAGGGCGGCCACTGTGCGATCCGTGTCAAGGATATCGAAAATTGCGAAGCGCCCTACACCTGGGTCAAAACCATGCGCGCAACCATATTGGTCTTGGGCCCGCTGATCGCGCGTTGCGGGGAAGCGCATGTGTCCCTTCCCGGAGGCTGCGCCATCGGGGCGCGACCCATACAGCTTCATCTGTCTGGACTTAAAAAAATGGGCGCGGAAATTAAGATCGAGCACGGCATCATTCACGCGAAAGCACGGAAGTTAAAAGGCGCAAGAATCTATTTTGACATCCCCACGGTCACGGGAACGGAAAATCTCATGATGGCGGCAAGCCTTGCGGAAGGCGACACCGTTTTAGAAAACGCGGCCTGCGAACCGGAGATTGTCGATCTGGCCCAATTCCTAAACGCCTCCGGTGCACGTATTTCGGGTGCAGGGACGGACCGGATCGTGATTCACGGCGTGCCCGCGCTTTCTGGGTCGTCGTACGAGATCATGCCCGACCGAATCGAAACGGGCACCTTCATGGTCGCGGCGGCGATCACAAAAGGAAGTCTAAGCCTACGAAAATGCAATCCAGCCCATCTGGCCAGCGTGATTGAAGAATTACGTCTTTCCGGAACAACGATTAAAGAAGAAAAAGACGCCCTCCATGTCACCGGCGGAAAAAATAACGCGATTGACTTGAAAACGGCGGCCTATCCGGGCCTACCGACGGACATGCAGGCTCAGCTGATGGCCCTGATGACCGTTTCCGAAGGCTCCTCCATCATCACGGAAACGGTTTTTGAGGCACGGTTTAACCATGTGGGAGAATTACGGCGAATGGGCGCCCAGATTCGGGTCGAAGGAAGCCATGCCGTTGTGAAAGGCATACGGGCCCTCTCCGGAGCCCCCGTCATGGCCTCCGATCTGCGTGCAAGCGCTTCCTTGATCCTAGCCGGTCTCATCGCGGAAGGGGAAACGGAGGTCTTGAGGATCTACCATCTCGATAGAGGATATGAGGCCATCGAAGAAAAACTGACGAAGGTCGGCGCATCGATCAAACGCGTCAAAGGGAGGGGATAGATGGAAGGGCCGCTGGTCATCGCGCTTTCCAAGGGGAGGCTGCTTGAAACATCCATCGCATTCTTTAAACGCATGGGAATCTCTCCGGCAGGATTTTCAGCAAAGAGCCGACGGCTCACCTTCGAGGATAAGAAAAAAGGCATCAAGATCCTCTTGGTGCGGGCGACGGATGTGCCAACCTATGTCGAATATGGTGCAGCCGATTTAGGGATTGCAGGCAAGGATCTACTGCTGGAACAAATGCGCGATATTTATGAACCGCTCGATCTGGGATACGGGCAATGTAAAATCGTCTTGGCGCAACCGCATGGGAACGATTCGAAGAAATCCCGACGGCATGACTCAAAACGGCGAGTCGCGACGAAATACGCCAATATCACAGAACGATACTTTTCCGAAAAAGGGATACCGATCGAAATCATCAAGCTTTACGGTTCCATCGAGCTGGCCCCCATGGTCGGCCTCGCGGATCAAATCGTCGATCTTTCCTCCAGCGGGGAGACGCTTCGCCTGCATCACCTGAGCATTGTCGAAGAAATCGCCGAATGTTCCGCGCGGCTCATTGTGAACCGCGCCAGTTTAAAACTGAAGCATCCAAGACTTCAAACCTTGATCGGATCCATGAAGAAAAACATAAAGAAACTCCCGGCTACCGCCAAAAGAGCCTGACACAATCTATAAAACGCCCCAAAATGATGCGCGCTTGACGCCAACTCGAAGAATAGGATCGTTGGATGAAAAAATTTCATTATAAAGACAAACCGTTTAATAGGGCATTTCAAAAGGTCGTAAACCGCCTCGATCCGGGTGGCGGAAATTTGGACAATCGGGTTCGGAACATACTCGATGACGTCCGGACAGGGGGCGATCGCGCCGTCATCCGTTACACCGGACAGTTCGACCGTTTGAAATTAACGCCGAGGACCCTGCGGGTCACCAAGGAAGCGATCGCAAGCGCCTACAAGTCCGCCGACCCAAAGGTCGTGGGCAGTCTCCGCTATGCCGCAAAACGGATCACCGTCTTTCATCGGAAACAACAACAAAAAGGCTTTTCCATCAAAAAAGATGGCGTTTATCTGGGACAACGGGTTCATCCCATCGAACGAGTCGGTCTCTATGTGCCTGGCGGCAAGGCCGCCTATCCTTCATCCGTCTTGATGAACGCGATTCCCGCACGGGTCGCGGGCGTGCCGCGCCTGGTCATGACGACGCCGATGCCGGCAGGGCTCTCTAATCCCTACTGCCTCATCGCCGCCGACATCGTCGGGGTCGAAGAAATCTATCGAATCGGCGGCGTGCAGGCCGTCGGCGCCCTCGCCTATGGCACCAAGACCATTCCGAAGGTCGACAAGATCGTCGGGCCGGGCAATCAATATGTGGCCGCCGCCAAGCGGCTGGTCTACGGCATCGTCGATATCGACATGGTCGCCGGACCGAGCGAGCTTTTGATCATCGCCGATGGCAAGGCCAATCCGCGCTATCTCGCATCGGATCTCCTCTCACAAGCGGAGCACGACGAGGACGCCGTGGTCATTTTTTTAGCGACCTCGGCCAAACTGGTTGAGAAGGTGATGACGGAGCTCAAGCGGCAGTTGGACGAACTGCCGCGGAAGAAAATCGCACAGTCCGCCCTCAAGCAGAACGGCGTGACCTTCATTGTGCCGAATCTTCAGACGGCCGTCTCGATGGCGAATGAAATCGCCCCGGAACACCTATCGGTTTTTGTCGAAAAGCCCTTCATGTGGCTCGACAAGATCATCCACGCCGGTTCGATCTTTTTAGGGGAAGAAACACCGCAATCCTTGGGGGACTATATCGCAGGCCCGAACCATGTCCTGCCCACCGGCGGCACCGCCCGATTCTTCTCGCCCCTTAGCGTCGACGACTTCGTCCGAAAAAGCAGCGTCATCTCTTACAGCCGACGCGCACTCAAACTGAGCGGTGACCATCTGATCCGAATCGCCGAGGTCGAAGGGCTGAGCGCCCATGCCAACATGGTTAAAATACGGGTCTAAATCATGCGAAAAGCAACTGTCACGCGGACGACAAAAGAGACCGATATCGCCATCGCAATCGATCTCGACGGCAATGGCAACTACCAGGTCAACACGCCCTTCCCCTTTCTGGATCACATGCTTTCCGCCTTTGCGAAACACGGTTTTTTCGACCTGAGGGTACAGGCAAAGGGCGATGTCGAAATAGACGACCATCATACGGTTGAGGATATCGGCATTGTTCTGGGTGAGGTCTTGGCCAAGGCCTGGGGCGATAAAAAGGGCATCCGCCGATTCGGCATGGCATCGGTGCCACTCGACGAATCGTTGGCGCAAGTCACGGTCGATCTTTCCGGCCGTCCCTACCTCGTTTACAATGTGAAAATGCCGCGCAAAAAAATCAAAAACTTCGACTGCGACATGATCGAACATTTCTTCCGTTCGATGGTGGACCAAAGCAAAATCAATCTCCACGTCAACCTGCAATACGGCAAAGACCCCCATCACATCCTCGAGTGTATTTTCAAGGCCTTCGGACGCGCGCTCGATCAAGCAACGCAGATCGATCCGCGACAAACAGGCGTTGCATCGACCAAGGGGAAACTTTGATCGTCCAATGAATATCGTGATCGTCGATTACGGATCGGGTAATCTTCGGAGTGTGCAGCGGAGTTTTGAGCGCACCGGTTTTTCATCGATCATTACGCGTGATCCGAATGTCGTTGCCGAGTCAAGCCATCTTGTCGTGCCGGGCGTCGGTGCCTTTTCGGATTGCATGGCCAACCTGGAAAACCTTCAGTTGTTCGCCCCCATCCGACAACATATTGAAGCCGAAAAACCCTATCTCGGTATCTGTCTCGGCCTCCAAATCCTTTTTGCGGAAGGCACGGAATTCGGCGCGCGGCCCGGTCTCGGCATCTTTCCCGGACAAGTCATTCGATTTTCCAAGACCGAATTGAAGGTGCCGCACATGGGATGGAACCAGATAGAAATCGAAAAAGAAACACCCTTTTTGAAGGGTATTCCGAATCGCAGCTATTTTTATTTTGTCCACTCCTATTACGGCGACCCGAAAGAACGGGAGGTGATTGCAACGAGGACCGACTACGGCGTCCGTTTCCCTTCCGCCGTTACAAGGGGACGGCTCTTCGCCTGCCAGTTTCACCCCGAAAAGAGTCAGCACTTGGGACGCCAACTGCTTGAAAATTTTGCGAGGTTGTAGATGATCATCATTCCGGCAATCGATATCAAAGGCGGCCGCTGTGTCCGCCTGGTCCAGGGGGAACTGGACAACGAAACCGTCTATTCCGAAGACCCCGTCGAGATGGCACTGCGATGGGTCGACGAGGGCGCGCAGCGTTTGCATCTGGTTGATTTGGATGGCGCCGTCGCAGGACGGCCTGTCCACCTTCGCATTGTTGAAAAGATTGCCAAATCGGTAAAGATACCGGTGCAGATCGGCGGTGGCATTCGCCAACGCGATCATATCGACCGCTACCTCATGTCCGGTGTCTCGGCGGTGATCCTTGGAACGACCGCCCTAAAGGATCCGGACCTGCTCGAAGAATGCTGCCGCACCTTTCCCAAGAAAATCTTTGTCGGCATCGATTCCAGAAAGGGAAGGGCCGCCATCCAGGGCTGGACGGAGCAGCGTAAAGAAGCGGTCACGGAGTTGGCCGTCCGAATGGAAAGTGCCGCCGTCGCCGCGCTCATTTTAACCGACATCGAAAAAGACGGCATGCTGGAAGGTCCCAACTTCGCCTTGATGGAAGCGGTCAGCCGCGTGGTGAAGATCCCACTCATTGCATCCGGAGGCATCACAACGATTGAGCAGATCCAAAAACTCGCGCAGATTCCCGGTGTCGGAAGCGCCATCGTCGGTAAGGCCCTCTACGAAGGACGCATCTCTCTGCCGGCGGCCATCGCCGCAGCGAAAGGAGAAACCTAGGTGCTGGCGAAGCGGATCATCCCATGCTTAGATGTCAAAGGCGGCCGGGTGGTCAAAGGGGTTGGCTTTGTGAATTTAAAAGACGCGGGCGACCCGGTCGAGATTGCAAAAATCTATGAAGCCCAAGGCGCCGACGAGCTGTGCTTTTTGGACATCACCGCCTCATCCGATGAACGAGAGATTTTATTGGATATCGTCCGGCGCACGGCCGATGAAGTGTCCATGCCGGTCACCGTCGGCGGCGGCGTCCGCACAGTCGAAGATGTGCAGATGCTCTTAACGGCCGGGGCCGACAAGGTGTCGATCAACACCGCCACCGTCCAACGTCCCGAATTCGTCCGTGAGGCCTCCCGGCAATTCGGCAGCTCGACGATTGTGGTCGCCATCGACGCCAAGCGCAAGTCCTCCGAACCACTTGCCTGGGAAGTCTACACCCACGGCGGGCGTAATGCCGCAGGCCTCGATGCCGTCGAATGGGCCGCCAAAATGGAAGACTTTGGCGCGGGCGAAATCCTCCTCACCAGCATGGACCAGGACGGCAAAACCACGGGCTACGATCTCGAACTGACACGCACCGTCTGCGAACGCGTGCACATCCCCGTCATCGCCTCCGGCGGCGTCGGCACGCTGGAACATCTCTATGAAGGCGTTACCGTCGGCAAGGCCGACGCGGTACTGGCGGCCTCGATTTTTCACTATCAAACCTATTCCATTCACGAAGCGAAGGACTACCTTGCAAAGCGGGGTGTGCCGGTACGACTTTAATTTGTCCTTATTCAAGTCTGTATTTATACGGATTTTGACCGTTATCCTGGTTTCGATAAGTTATTTTTGATTTAAGTGATTACAATGTTTGTATTTAGGAAGCCATAAAATTCCTAAGTTTTCAAATGTATATCTCCGCAGAAGATATTTCTAGAAGCATAGCTCATTTCATATTCTCAAACCTTTGTAATTTAGTACTGCTATTAAACCCCTCTGTTCTAGTTTCTTACTCAACATGTATTTCCTAAGTATTTAGCAGAAGTGGACCCTGGAAATGAGACAGTGGCTTAAGTGAAATTCCTGAGGTATA
>JBHHXH010000033.1:0-27275 GCA_046756925.1 Nitrospiria bacterium | reverse complement strand
GAACCATCGACCTGCTGATTACGAATCAGCTGCTCTACCACTGAGCTACGCCGGCAGCGACCGACACCATTATCGATTCAATTGGGCAACCTGCTACTCGGAGATGACGGCGGACACGAGAATTTCTTTTTCTATCACTTCGCCAAGCGGTCCGAGGGATCCGAGGTCCTTTCCATCGAGCGCAACGCGCACTCCGCCGGCATTGCCGAGTTTGAGCAAAAACTTTTCTCTCGCCGTCCATTCGACTTTTTCACTGGGTTGAAGAAGGGCCTCCCGTATCTCGTCGCCGTCAATTTCCACCTGAACCCAAGAAGGCTCATTTGCCTCGATCGATAAAACAAACAGCCCATCGGTCTTATTCGGAATCGGGGCGATGTCATCATCGCCGGATATGGCCGGGGATGCCAAGCGTGGGGAATCGGGCGCCATCTTTTGTGCGTCGGCCGACGCATCGCCACCGCTCGGGTTTAGTCCCTCCGTCTCAGCTCCAACAACGATGTCTGGTTCCTCGACATTAAGGCGGCGATCAGCCTCAGACGATGCTTCCCCAAGGCCAAACGGCGTGTCATTTGAGAGAATCTCGTCCTGAGACAACAGAGGCGGCGGAAGCGGTCTTCCGGCATCCTGCCGCTCCGGCAGCAAGCCCACCAAGACCAACAGGAGGGCCACCACACCTCCCACCAAGAATAAGACCCGGCGTGGAAAAGGAAGTCGAGAGGGCCGCTTTACTTCAAGGTACGAGAGAATCTCGTCTTCTTTCTCGTCCGACGACGAAGCCTTTTTTGTGGGGCCGGCTTGCTTGGTGAATGCTTCAAGAACCGGTGCGTCGCTCAAGCCCAAACATTGCGCATAGCTCCGTAAAAAGCCTTTTGCGGACACTTGGCTCGGTATTTCGCTGAATTGATTATTTTCCATTGCCTTGATGAAACGGATCGGTATCTTGGTCCGAAAGGCCATTTCATCGAGCGAGACACGCTGTTCTTCACGTTGTTCTTGAAGGTATTTTCCCAGATCTTCCATGGATTTCTTTTTAATTTTTTTTAGACCGGATTCAAACACTTTCTAAAATCCTCCTCCTCTTCGAGCTGAGGAGAGAGGGTGGCGGCTTTATCGAATTCCGCATTCGCAAGGGCTTCGGAACCCTGTTTTTTATAGATACAGGCCAAGTTATAATGGGCATTGAGATCGTTTGGATTCACCTTGATGGCTCCCTTGTAAGAGGATATGGCCTTATCGGTTTCGCCCATTTTGTCGTATACTTCCCCCAGTAAATTGTGTACGGCAACGAGGGATGGGTTCATTCGCAAGGCATTCTTCAGTGCCTGAACGGCGTAGTCGTATTTTTCCTGACGCATGTAAATCAACCCCATGTTCCAATACGGGGCTTCGGGGGTCGCATACTTCTTATTTTTAAGGGCCTTTTCATACGATGCAATGGCCGCGTCGAATTCCCCCAGGAAGGCGTGGATCCTTCCGATGTAGTTGTGCGCTTCAGAATAGCTCGGATCGATATCGAGCGCGGCCTTGAAGGATGCGATCGCTTCCTTGTAATTTTCCAATTCGAACTGCACATGGCCCAAGGCATAGTATGCATCATGATTCTTGGGGTCGAGCTCGACTGCAGTCTGAAATTCGATGTAGGCCTTTTGGTAAGCCGGCGGCGTTTCCCCCAGAAAGGCAATGCCGAATTTGTAGCGCGCGGTCGCGTCCTGCTCTCTTTTAATCCGGCTTTTGCTCATCCCACAGCCCCCCAAAAACAGGAGAACAAGCAGGAAGGTAAAGGCTTTGTATCGCTTGGATGATGCGATCATCCTGTTACGCGCATCCATCTTACTTTTGATAACATGCGGATTCCTTCAATAAGATTCGAAAAAAGTAAGCGCTTTAAAGGCCTTGTAGCGCGATGCGATATCGTTCTGTTTTAAGGCACGCATGCTGTCTAAACTGAAGGCTTCGACATTGATCGAGGCCATGGTGCTCCCGTAAATGACGGCCTGCCGGATATTCGCTTCGTTCACTTCTCCACACCTTGAAAGATGCCCCATGAAACCGCCGGCAAAGGAATCTCCCGCACCGGTCGGATCGAAGACCTCTTCCAAGGGATAGGCCGGAGCCGAAAAAACCGCGTCTTCCGTAAACATCAAGGCACCATACTCCCCTTGTTTCACAACGAGGGTCTTGGGGCCATAGGATAAAATCTCTCTTGCGGCTTTTACCAGGTTGACCTCTCGGGATAATTCCCGCGTTTCTCCGTCATTCACGATCAATATATCGACCGAGGCAAGGGTTTTAATCAGGGCATCCCTTTTGCCCTCAATCCAAAAGTTCATCGTATCGCATGCCACCAGTTTGGGAGATGCAACCTGTTTGAGCACCTCCAATTGCAGCTCGGGGTCGATATTGGCGAGGAAGACCATCTCTGAATCTTTATAGGCCGGGGGAAGAACGGGGTGAAACGATTCGAAGACATTGAGTTGCGTTTCAAGGGTCTTCGCTTCATTCAATTGGTAACCGTATTCCCCGCGCCATCGGAAGGTTCGTCCGGGTGTTCGGACCAAACCCGTTACATCGATGCGCCGGTTTTTTAAAAAATCGACCTCGCTTTCCGGAAAATCTTCCCCGATGACAGCAACCAAACGGACATCGGTAAAATAACTTGCCGCTGTGGAAAAATAGGTGGCAGAACCGCCCAAAGCCCCTTCAACCGCTCCGAAGGGGGTCTTTACGGAATCAAAGGCAACCGAGCCGACAACCAATAGACTCATTGATACTCTAATACATTATTCAGCAATCTGGAGGGGTATCCTGTCGACGACGTGTGTTCATTGTGTGATTGAAGGATTCGATAAGGTTTCGACTAACCGACGTAAAGATGTCTTCAACGCGCACGCGTTCCAATTCGACCGGCTCGCTGATTTCGGCATGGCTTGTCCCGATCCAAACGGCTTGACCGCATTGGCTGTCCCAGACTTCTCCGACGATCGATACTTCTTTTTCAACATCGTAAGGAATGTGTACCGGACCGGACGGAAAAACCGAGACCTTCTCCCCGACGCCGTCTTCCCCCAAGGTCATGGTTCTCGTGCTGGTGTGCTTATCGTTCCTTGCGACCTGAGCGATAAAAAGGTAACGGACGCCTTGCATTTTTCCCCAGTTGTGTAAGCGTTTGAGATCCACGACGCGTGTTTTTTCATAATCGCCGATAAAAGCGCGGTATTCGGGCAGCCGGCCCGCTGTTCGGATGCGCTCAAGGGCGCCCCGATGGGGAACAACACGCACGTCGGGAAAAAAAGAGCGAAGGCCTTGAAAGAGTTCGTAGGCGGCGTTCAGCCGAAGCGTTTCCGGCCCGCCTTTTAAGATCGCAAAGACCGCGATGCCTTCCCGTTCAAGACGGTCGGCCGACAAGCCGGCCCCGATCAGGGTGGTTTCTACTTTTCCTTTAAAGTGCGGGAAAGGATGTTGCAGGGCTTCCTTCGAGGGAACGGTGAAATGCCCTGCACAGCCCCAGAACGCCAGCAAAAAGATGAGCGCGGTTTTTTTCATGAAAGATACTTTTCGACTAAGGGTTTCAAGGTCTGTTTCAAGGGCTTCGATATCGCCGTGGCCGGAGTGACGATGGCGTTTTGAAGGGCGCGCACACAACGGCAATGGCGTTCGCTTGCAATCTCACCGACGACCGCCTTGATCAACCGCTTTGAGAAGGCGACATTTTCGTTGAGCAGCTTTAGGATCATATCGACGCTCACCGGCGCTTCATCAACATACCAACAATCGTAATCGGTTGCCAAGGCGATCGTGACATAGCAAATCTCCGCTTCACGCGCCAGCTTCGCCTCGGTCGCATTGGTCATGCCAATGACATCGACGCCCCAACCGCGGTGTACTTCCGATTCGGCCCGTGTGGAAAATTGCGGACCTTCCATGCATAAATAAGTGCCTCCGCGCTGGATGGTGCCGCCGACTGCTTCGCCGGTTTTGGAAACCACCTCCGACAGCTCCGGGCAGATGGGATCGGCCAAAGACACATGGGCGACGATCCCCCGACCGAAAAAAGAGCTTTCCCGGCCTTTGGTCAGATCGTAAAATTGATCGGGAATCACGATATAACCGGGAACGATCTCTTTCTTCATGCTTCCGACGGCGCTCACCGATAAAATGCGTTCGACGCCGATCTTCTTCATAGCAAAAATATTGGCCCGGTAATTGATTTCCGAAGGCAGGATGGTATGATTCGCCCCATGACGTGCCAAAAAGACAACCGGCACGCCTTCTAAGCGGCCGAAGACGTATTTCCCGGAAGGCGTTCCGAAGGGCGTCGTGACGGCCATGGCCTTCATGCCCGTCAAGCCTTCCATTTCGTAGAGTCCGCTCCCGCCGATGATGCCGATTCTTGCCTTTGGAAGACGCGTATATTGCTTAGTCGATGCGGCCGATTTTTTAATCAATGTCTTTCCTGAGACACATAAATAAATGGGATTATAGCATAATATCGCATTTCTTCAAGCGCATTATCCGCGTGGCGGTGTCCTCGGCCGCCTCTCCTTCTTTCACCTCGATCCATTTTATGAGGGGCTCGGCACGAAACCAGCATAGCTGCCGCTTTGCGAAACGACGCGTGTCTCTTTTGAGTATCGAAATCGATGCCTCAAGGGTTCTTTTGCCCTTTAGATAGGGGACGATTTGGCGATATCCCAGTCCACGCATTGCAGGAAGATCTGGGGAAAGACCTTGATCGAGCAGCCCCTTCACTTCATCCACCAAGCCTGCCGAAATCATTTGATCCACCCGCATCTCGATGCGTTTGTATAAGGACTTTCTGTCTCGAAATAATCCGAACAGCCGACAGGGGTGGGGTTTGGGGCGCTTTGCACGGTGGCCCGCGTGTATGTCCGAAATCCGCCGGCCGGTCAGCTGGTAGACCTCCAGTGCTCGGATGATCTTTTGAAGATCCCGAACGTGAATGTTTTCGCTTGCAATGGGATCGATTTTTTGCAAAAGGCGGTGCAGGCTCTCTTCGCCGTCCTTCTTTCCCTTCTCGGAAAGTTTTTTCCGTAAAGACCAATCTGCGGAGGGGCCTTCCCAAAAACCATACAACACCGCTCTCAGGTAGAGACCGGTACCGCCTTCGATGAGCACGGTCTTATTTGCCTTTTCCATCCCAGTGATGACCTCCTCGGCGACCTCCTTGTAGGCCCCGGCGGAAAAACGCCGATACGGAGGGACGAGATCGACGAGATGCCGGAAAATCCGATTTATAGAATCCGGTTGCGCTTTGCCGGTACCGATATCCATCCCTTGGTAGACCTGCCTCGAATCGGCCATGATAATGTCGGTTTGGAGCTGCGCGGCAATGTAATCGGCCACCTCGCTTTTACCGACGCCGGTCGGTCCGACGATCGCCCACCACGGTGTCGGCGAAGCAGCCATTGACTGTCTCTCGGATATCACCGCGCTCATTTTCTTCTAAATAATTTTTCTAATTCCGACAAAGGATAGGTCTGAACGATCGGCCGTCCGTGGGGACAGGTTGGAGGGGTTTTTCGTTGAAAATAGGTCGCAAGAAGCGACGTAATCTCCGGCAGGGTCATCGTTTGGTTTGCACGCACGGCGCCGTGGCAGGCCATCGACGCGATAATGGTTCGAATCGGTTGATCAGATTTTGCGGTGATGCCCAGATCGAGCAAGTCGTCGCATATGTCATGAAGCAATGATTCGAGATCGATTCCGGCGATCAGAGCCGGAAGCTCCCGCACCAAAAAAGTGGCATCACCGAAGGGCTCAATCTTGCAGCCGATCGCCTCCAATAAATCGAGGTGATCGTTTAAAACCGCTCCTTTCGAAAGCGGCAGATCAATTTGACGTGGAATCAAGAATGGTTGAATTTCCCCGGAGGGCGTTGCCGATGTCCGACGCGACTCCCAGTCTCGCAGAAGCGCTTCGTACAAAATCCGCTCATGGGCGGTATGTTGATCCACAAGGACCAGCACCCCATCGATCTCGGCCAGCAAAAAAGTACCGTAAACCTGTCCGAGCGGACGGATGGACGGTAAGGTCTCGTCGAAGGGGAGGGACTGCGCCTCTCCGCTTGTTTGAAGGCTCTTGAGCAACGGTCCGGGAAGGGTGGCGGAGGTATCGGATAGATCTCCATAGGCTTCCCCCTTTTCCCGCACCGACCCCAAATGTGTTTCTTGCCGACCCTTCGGCCAGGCCATCCAGTCGTTTGCACGGCCGTTTTCGGACCGACCCACTGGGGTATTGTTTTGCGGTAAAGAATCCCGCGAGGCCGCTTGGTCTTTTTGCCTTTGCACAAGGAATCCTCCTTCCGAGGATAGACATTCGCGAAGAATATCCCGGACCGCCTGATGAATGAGTGTGGTATTTCGAAAACGAACCTCCCGCTTTGTCGGATGCGCATTGACATCCACTTCAGCCGGATCGACCGTGAGGAAGAGGACAAAAAAAGGGGCTTCTCCCTTCATCAGTGTGTTTCCATAGGCCTCAAAAATCGCATGGGTCAAGAGCGCACTTTTTATCGGGCGTTGGTTGACGAATAAATGCTGCGCCTTCCTGAAATTTTTTTTAAGGGGTGGCCTGGACAGAAAGGCCTGAACCGAGATCCCAGGATGCGCCGGACAGGTGCCGGCGGCAACCATCGAATCGGCGATCATGGCTTCTCCGAACAGTTGAAGGATGCGGGCGTCAATCGAGGGACAGGTCGCCGCGTCCAGTAATTGCCGTTTTTCATGCGTCAGCCGGAAATGAATATTGTATTGCGAGAGGGCCAACTCGAAAAGGTATCGGCTGATATGTCCGAGTTCTGTCTGTCGTGTTTTGAGGAATTTCCTCCTCGCGGGCACGTTGTAGAACAAATCCCTCACTTCGAAAGACGATCCACGGGGCGCCCCGACGGTCCTGAGATTTTTGACTTCACCCGCCGAAATTTCGATTTCGGCGCCTTCCGTTGTCTCATCCTGCTGTGTGATGAGACGCACCTTGGAAACAGCGGCGATGCTGGGCAGGGCTTCTCCCCGAAAACCGAGTGTTCGAATCGATAAAAGATCGGTCTCGGTCGATATTTTACTGGTTGCATAACGCTGGAAGGCAAGCAGGGCGTCATCTCGCGCCATCCCTTCCCCGTCGTCTACAACCCGGATCCCATCCATGCCGCCTTCGAAAGCGGTTACAAAAATGCGCCGGCTCTTGGCATCGATGGCGTTCTCAACCAGTTCTTTCACAACGGAGGAGGGGCGTTCGATGACCTCTCCCGCAGCGATCTTATTGGTCAGGTGTTCAGACAGTATACCGATCTTGCCCATCTCTTGCCTTTGCTGTCAGCACGGCGTGTTCCCGTCGGGTCGTTTCGGATGCGACCGGAAGGCCCCACCCTCAGGCAGTCTTGAATTCCGCCGCCGGGCCATCTTTCAAATTGAAGTGAAAGACCACCCATCTGTGTATCGATTATTCGAGACCCGCCAGCCTTTCTTCGGCAAGCGGCGCCTCATCGGAGTTTGGGAATTGCCGGACGACCTTGTTCAAAAAGCGTTTTCCATCGGACGGTTTATCCAGTGCAAGATAAGAAAAACCGATTTTAAGCAATGCATTGGAAGTTTTTTCGTTTTGGGGGTAGGTTTGCAGCATATACTTGAAGGTTTTAACCGCAGACCAATAAGATTGTTCGCTATAGTAACTTTCACCCATCCAATAAAGGGCTTGCGGCACCAAGACCGAATCAGGATAGTGTTTAATGAAGGCATCGAAGGCCGAAATGGCAACGATGTAATTCCCCTTGATATAATCGTTGTAGGCCAGATTATAGGCATCGGCCGGCGATAGCGCCGTATTACGGTTGCCGTCAGAACGACCTTTTAAGCGATCGCTCCTTTTTTCGGGTGTCTTGCTGCGATCTGGGGTTTTCCCTTCAATAAGGGTCATCCGTTTTTCGAGATGATTGATACGTCTGAGGAGTTCTTCCGACCGAAAGGTTTCCGTATCCATCTTGTTGTGGAGGGTCGATAGTTGATGCCCGGTTTCATCGATGCGTCCCCTCACTTCGCGCACATCTGCCTCGATATCGCTGAGTTGGGCGATCAGTCCGGCGGACATCAATTGCTGGTTTTTATCGTGCGCGGAGGGGCCAGCCGACCTCCCTTCCAGCATCTCAAGCCGTCTCTGAAGTTCAATCTGGTGCTTTTCGAGCTTCAATGTATAATCTTCAAGTTCCACGACCGTGGCCTGGTTGGCGCAGCCCGCCATCAGGTAGATCGAGAGCAATCCATAGGCCGGCAGGCCTTTATATGGAAACTTCGCCGCCACTTATCCCCTTGGTTTTATAAAGAAATGAGCCCTTCGATTGAGCCTCCAACACGCTTCTTCGCTGTCCATGCAAAAAGGGTTTTCCTCTCCGTAACTGATGGTTTCAATTCGGGAGGCCTTGACGCCGAAGGCTTCCAAAAAATGTTTGACTGTTCTGGCCCGGCGTTCGCCCAAGGCAAGATTGTATTCGTTGCTGCCTCTTTCGTCCGTATGACCGGAAATGAGAATGTTTACATTGGGAAAGAGAAGCAGATTTCTTGCGTTTTTCCGAAGAATCTCCTCTGCTTCACGCTTTAGGGCCGCACGATTGAAATCGAAAAATACATCCGACAAGTCCGCCATGAGGGCCTCTTCGAATCTTGCCCCGTCTCCAAGGCTGCCGGTACCAAAGCCCCCCCTTTCTTCTTGAATACCGCCCCCATTCCCCTCTGCAAGAAGACCGTCTTCCCCAATTCCCTCCGAAAAAGCGCCGAGCGTCCCCTCCTCTTTCTGCCTTTCGTGATCGGTGGACAGCCCTGATTTCGCATTCCTTTGTCCGGATGGTAATTCGGCGGATTCCGGCAAAGGCTTCACATTTTTGACGCAAGCTGTTTGGAGGAAAAACACGCTCAAACCGATGGACATGAGAACAAACACGCGACGACGCATCAATTGTAATCCTTTTTAGACGGGTATTTCATAGGTGCTTGCTCATGGGAAATGCTGTCCTGACAATGAAGGGATGACGTACTCTTATAGAGCTGCGTCTTATAAGGAAATGGCATGCCGTATTCTCAGGTCTAAAACACCCGGTTTCTATAGGATTTTAGGGCTCCAACTTTTCATGGACTGCTTTTTTTAGCACTTTTTTTTTCAAAAGCATCGATTCTGTCAATGGTCTTTTCAAGTAATCTACTTTGCTTATCTACCTGGGATGTAATTGTATTTCCCAGCATTTCAAGGGATTTACGTTGCACATCCACTGCTTCGGTCAAACCGGCAATCCGCCGATTTAAATCGCTGACATTAACATCGCGGTCCATTTTTTCAAGCCCCACCTCCTGCTTGTCGATCCGCTGAACCAAGTCGTTGATGGCCGGGAGCATCTTTTCGATCAATTCCGATACTTGCGCCGAGACCTCGTTTAAGGCGGTGATCTGCTCACTGGACGATTTTTTCAGCGCGGCATTGGACACCTTCAACGCATCGATTTTCACCTGCAACGGCTCAATCCGTACCTGTAACGCATCGACCTGTTTTTGAAGACGTGATCGATCCGCCTCCTCATTTTTCTTCTGCAGATCGAGCCGCCGGTCGATGTCTCTCAACTCCATCAAGGCGGTGTTGATATTGCCTTCCGAGACCTCTTTCATCCGATTGACATCTTCTTCCATGCTTCCCTTTATGAATCGGAGCTGGAGGCCTATTTCAGTGAGTTGTTCACCAAAATCGGCATCCTTTTTTCTTAAGGAAACGATATCGCTTTGGCTTTGGTTCCCACGTTTTTTCTGATCTTGGGCAAGCGATTCGTATTGTTTTTTCAAATCGAAAACCGCAACCCGATGATCGGCTTTGAGCTGACGCAGTTCTCTTCGCATGAGCGTCACCGGATCCGGTTCATTTTCGTTTCCGTCGACTTTGGAGAACTCGAGGGAATAACCACAGCCGGCATGGAACATCAACACAACCACCCACAACGCCGAATACCGCATTTCATTTCTCCACCCAGAAACCTTAAAGTCAGTACGAGTGTCCTGTTCATTCCAGAAATGGTGTAGTAACGCAGGCTTATTTCTTGACGATGAAATGGACCCGCCGATTTTTCTGATAACAATCTTCCGTTTTATCCGAGCAGACACCCCTTTCTTCTCCGTAGCTGATAAAGGAGAAACGCGATTCCCTGATGCCCAAATTCACCAAATAACGCATAATCGATCGGGCCCTCCGTTCTCCGAGCGCAAGGTTGTAGTCGTTTGTACCCCGTTCGTCGCCATGACCCTCTATTTGGATCAATACATCCGAATTCACCGCCAGCCAACGGGCATTTTCGGATAAGATATCCTTTGCATCATTCCGGACGACCGACTTATCGAAATCGAAGTAAACATTTTCCAAGAAACGAGGACCATCGCTTGCCATGCCCCTCATCCCCGGCATTCCATCCCTCAAGGATCCGCGGCTGTCTCTCGAATCGCGCCCACTTCCAAGCGACGCCATCTCGTCTCTTGCGGGTCCATCGTCGCCCCTTGAATCCATGTTGTCAGATGAAGTCATATCGTCAGATGAAATCATGTCGTCGGAAATACCGGGGGCGCTATCTCCCGTCATCGTGTCTCGGGATGACGACCTTGGGGCTGTTGAAGTCCCTCCATCCCTGGTGACGCCTGCGGAGCCGCTGACCGGTGCAATTTTTTTTGAACATCCGGTGAAGACCAACGAGGCCAGCGCGATCGTCATCATCACTGCAAATCCTTTCAATCGAAAAAAGCGGTTTACCATTTAGTTTCCTCCTCCTTATCGTTTATTTTCTTTGTCGTCTATTTTTTGTTAGATCCGGTCTTAGGCTTCCGGGATGCCGTCGAATAATGACGCATTATAACAGATACGGCGCTCCATGTAATAAGACTTGCAGATCGTCTGACCCGCTAACGCGGTGACCAAGACGGGCTGATATGATCTGACGGATGGGTGGTGAGGCGGCGTATGTTCGTTCCGTCTAAATGGATGGAAAAGATTTGTTCATTTCCAAATCGATTTGACGAGAAGATGAGCTCTCTTCCATTGAGGCCCCACGAGGGGGCTTCATCGTCCCATTTGCCACTCTCGGTAATCGCGATCGATTGTGTCCCGTCCGCTCTGTCTGCACAGATTTTTAAGCGCCTATCTCCATTTCGACAGGCGTAGGCGATCCAATCACCTTTGGGGGACCACACAGGAGATGTATTATAATTTCCTTCAAAAGTCAACCGTTGCACATTTGAGCCGTCCGACCCCATGATATAGATTTGGGGGCTTCCTCCTCGATCGGATGTAAACGCGATTTGTTTCCCCGTGGCCGACCAGGTCGGGGACAAGTCATCCGATTTATTAAAAGTGAGCCTTTTGAGGTCCGTCCCATCGGTCTTGATCGTATATATTTCGGAGTTGCCGTCTTTGGTCGTGGCGAAGGCGATTCGATCTTCAACCGGAGACCAAGATGCGGAATAATTCAGGCCGGAAAAGGAGACGATTTCTTTTTTTTCTCCCGTTTTCATGTCGAACATAAAAACATTGGGATTCCCATTTCTATAGGAGGTATAAACAAGTTTGCTGCCGTCGGAAGACCATTTGGGTGACAACACGATGCTGCGTTCATTCGTCACACGCATTTGATTGGCGCCGTCATAGTCCATGATGTAAACTTCCTTATTGCCGGATTGATTCGAGACATAGGCGATTTTTGTTTGGGCAACACCCCTTTCTCCCGTAAAATGAAGTGTGAGTAAATCGGAAAAACGGTGGGCCATCTTACGCATGGTTCTTTTTTGTCCGAAAATGCGAACGCTGACCACCTCCTCCTTTTTGGCCGTTTCATAGACATAGCTCTCAAGAATCCACTCTTTTTCATTCACCAACAGCTTCGCCCAGACCAAGGCATGGACGCCGGCCTTCGATGCTTTCGCCATTTCGGCAAGACCGGGCGAAGCGCTTGAGGTGCTTGTCAGTCCAATGATGTTTTTTCCTATCAGATCGAAAACAAAGGACCGTTCGATATCCTCTCGAAGGACGGTTTCTAAAATCGATGCGGCGCCTTCCTGTCCCTCCACCCCTTGGAAGGGAACGATCATGATGGGTATTTTCCTAAATCCGGAGCGGCTCATCTCCAAGAACACCTCTGCGGAATAAACCTTGGAATGGCCGAAAAACATAAAGAAGACAAGAATAAACGCCGCTTTTTTCCGCATGCTTACGACGCCTCCTGCACTACAAAATTCATATAGACGGTCAGCAGGTCTTCCTGATATGCGTCCGGCAAGGGGGGGAAAGGATGGGCGCCATGAACCGCTCTGATGGCGGCTTGATCAAAAAAGGCGTGTCCGGAACTCTCTTCAACCACGATCGATCGTTTATCGATACTTCCATCCTTTCTAATCGTAAAACGGAGCACGAGACTGTCCGCTTTGGATTTTACGGGAGGGGGTGCCCATTGCCAACGGATTTTATTGTCGATTTTCTGTAGATATCCCGGAAATTCGAATGCGGCCAATCCCAATCCGCTGCCACTCCCGCCGCCTCCGCCGTTACCGAAACCACCACCACTGCCTCCGCCGCCACTACCGAAACTGCCTGCACCGATGATCGACGTTCCGCCGGCCGGACCGCTGGACGCCATTCCAAAACCGTCTCCGCCCCCCTCTCCGCTGGCATTCCCGCCACCTTCTGCCCCGTCTCCGGGCGAAAAAGCCTCCGATGATGAGGAGGGTGCTCCCGAGTTTTCAAGTTCGGATGCATCCGAAGAAATCCCGGATTTCCCATTGGAAACACCCTGTATGGATTCCGATCCGCCGGTGGGAACTTGCTTTTGTGGGCCCTGGATCGATGGGTTGAGCGGAGGAACAATGACTTGCCTCCGCTCGATATCAATTTTTGCCGTCCGTTTGGGGGGCGGCTGAGGCGCTGTTACTTTACTGCTGGGGCTTGCCAGTGGACGTTTTAATGCCTTGGTTTGTTTTTTCCACCACTCTCCCAATCGCTCCGGATCATCTTTTTCTACGACCGGTGGTCCCGCAGGAAGTTTTTGTGCTTTGGGTGGGGGGCTTGAAGCCGATACAGGTTTTGAAGACGACTGAATGCTTCTCGATTTTCCCGAAGCGAGCGCCGGTATGTCGGCGGCGCCTTTATCTTTTTCCCGGGGGGGATTGACAACCGGCGATTTCTTCGGTCCACGCGATGCCCCGCTGGACACCGTTTTGCCCCGTCCGGGAGGCCCCTTCTTCTGAGGTGAATCAATGGGGCGTCCCCCACCTCCGCCGCCCGGCCCTCCAAATCCGGGACCGGGTGAAACGAGGTTGACTTGAAATCCCTGTAGGGCGGGTGTGCGAAACTTCCAGAAAAGTTGATTAAAAATCAGAAACGCGAAAAAAAACAGGTGCAAGCAGAGCGATAAGGCCATCATTTTTGAAAGCCCGTTTAGCCGTCGGCCGAAATGACCGCTTACAGTGCCCCAAGTTGTCTTTAAAGCCGTCATCGCATCCCCTCCAACAACACAAACCCTAATAAAACCGAGAGATTAAGTTGGAGGTGTTCGTACTCGTTGGTGACCATGATTCCTATTTTATCTCAAAATCCGAACGGGCGGCTAGTTTTTGGGTAAGACAAGCCAAAGATATCGCGCGCGTTTCAACCTTTGATGGGTGTAAACAGGAAGGAAAAATCACTTATGAGGATAATTCGATACATCCATTTGGAGTTATTTTATAGAAAGCGGTTCTGTCACAATGCCGAGTTTCACGATACCAGCGCGCTTGATTAAATCCATCACATGGACCACCGTGCCATAGGGAACATCACGATCGGCACGTAGGTAGAGCGAGACTTCGGGGGACGCCCCCTTCAACTGTCGAAGCCGTTCTTCCAAACGGGCCAGGCCGATCTCTTCTTTGTCGAGATGCACCGTTTGATTTCTTTCGACGGTCAACACTTTTCTTTCGGTTGCTTGAATGTTATTCGTTGCGGCTTTTGGGAGCTTGATATCCATGCCGCGATATAAAAGAGGCGCCGTCACCATAAAAACGATCAGCAGGACAAGGACGACATCGACGAGCGGAATAATATTGATCTCGGACATCATTTCGCCTTGTTTGTTTGACGACATCATCCTGCGCTACCTCACTTTCTGCTCAAGCGCTTGGCTGACCATTTTTTCTTCCACCAAGCTCAACACCTCTGAAGAAAAAACATCAAGCTGAACATGCATTTTCCTGATTCTGTGGATAAATAAATTATATCCGACGGCCGCCGGAATAGCGACAAAGAGTCCCGCAGCCGTATTGATCAAGGCCTCTGCAACCCCAGGCGCCACGACTGCGATGTTGGCGGACCCCTGCCGGCCAATCTCTTGAAAAGCCCCCATGATGCCCCACACCGTTCCAAATAGACCGATAAAAGGGGCTGTATTTCCAATCGTGGCAAGCAGATGCAGGTAACGTTCCTGATGACTGATTTCGTCTTGCACCGCCCCTTGGATACTGCGCTCGATTGCCGACAAGCGCAAGCCCCCCGTCCCGTTGCCGGTCGAATCGGCCATGGGTCCTGAAAGCAAGGTATCGACCTTTTCGAGTGCAACACTCAGAAGGATTGCCAAGGGACCGCTATTGCGTTTCAAGGCTTTTGCCTGGATATCCTCCAAGTGCTCCGCCCTCGAAAAAAGCGCAAGGAACCGGCGGTTTTCCGTGCCCACGCGCCGGAAAGCCACCCACTTATAAAGAATAATCGCCCAAGAAGCAATGGAAGCCAACAGCAGCGTCCCGAGAACGAGCTTGGCGACGATTCCGGCGGATAAGAACAGGTTTATAAGAGAAGAATCGAGTACGGAATCCAAGTGGTTGGGTCTTTCTACAAATTGGGGGCCTGCCCTAAATTAGAAGAGCATGCGGGTCATATCAAACTGGCGGGGCCGACGAGAATCGAACTCGCGACCTCCGGCGTGACAGGCCGGCGTTCTAACCAACTGAACTACGACCCCGCAAAATTGAACTTCAATCGATCTCTCTCCACCCATCGGTAGGCGGAACAGGGATCGAACCTGTGACCTTCGGCTTGTAAGGCCGACGCTCTCCCAACTGAGCTATCCGCCCTTGAACAGCTTGAAATACGGTGCACCGCCCTGTAGAATACTCTTTAACATCAAGGTTTGTCAATTGAGAAGTCACGTCCTTTCTTTCATAATATTAACGTGTTACCTGTCCGGATGCATCGCCTCCCCCACGACGCGACCCACACCGCCTAAAACACGCTTTCCACCGCGATTCATCAACTTCGAAACCGGCGCAAACATCAAATCGCTGGCCTTCGAAGGGAGATTCCTGTGGCTCGGGCTTTCAAACGGGATGATCCGCTACGATACCGGTACGCCGGATCAATATCAAGTGTATACCACCCGTTCCACCCATGGCTTGCTGTCCAACGGTATCTATAAGATCGCTGTCGATGCCGACGGCATCAAATGGGTGGGTACTTACGGCGGCGGCCTATCGCGTTTTGACGGAACCGTTTGGACGACATTTACACCCTACGGGGGCGGAAAGATCGACTACGACGCATCTTGGGTCATCTATCCCAATGGGACCGGGCTTGGAGACCTTTGGGTGTATGACATTTTTTTCGATACGGACGCAAGCGCTTGGATTGCCACCTGGAAGGGCCTGAGTCACTTCGACGGCGCATCCTTCGTGACTTACACGGAATCGGATGGGCTCCTCGATAAGTGGGTCTACGCGATCGCGAAGGATCGGAACGGCCTCTATTGGTTTGGAACCGAAGGCGGCCTGAACAGCTTCGACGGCACAAGGTGGAAGGGCTATACGCATCGAGACGGCCTCGGTGCGGCCTTCGGACAAAAATCACTGGATGCATCATCCGAGGACTACCCCGACGCCGGACATCATGAGCAGCGGAACAAAGGAAACCGCATGGGCAATCCAAACTATGTGCTCGACATCGCCGTGGATCGTCAAAACGTTAAATGGATTGCGACTTACGGCACGGGGCTTACCCGTTTTGACGGACGAAGCTGGACAAACTATACGGCCGGTCATGGGACCATCGGCGGGAATTTTGTAAAGGTGGTGGAGATCGATCCGGAGGGAAACCTTTGGGCCGGTACCGACGGGGGCGTCACCCGTTTTGACGGTACAACGTGGACCACCTACACCACGGCGGACGGCCTGCTACACAACGACGTTTTTTCGATCGCCTTCGATGACAAAGGAAACAAATGGTTCGGCACCTGGATTGGATTGAGCAAGATGATTGACTGAGAAATACTCATTATCGTCATTAAATAGTCAACCCGACGGATGCGAAACAAGTGTGGGGGATACCTCCCAGACATGGCCGTCGTCCCCTTGACCCAAGGCGAAAGCGGTGGTTTTTGAAAAGAAACAGTTGACAAGAAACCGATCAATACATTACTAGTTTCTTATAAAAACCCAAATCCAATCACAGAGGAAAATGTATGCAAACACAAACCCCCAAAATTATATACACAACGGTCGATGAAGCCCCATTATTGGCCACCTATTCCTTCCTCCCCATTATCAAAACCTTTACGGAGGCTGCCGGGGTGGCCGTTGAGAACAGAGATATTTCGCTTGCCGGAAGGATCATTGCCAATTTTCCGGAAAACCTTACGGAAGATCAGACACAAAACGACGATTTGGCCGAATTGGGAGACCTTGCAAAAACCCCCAAAGCCAATATCATCAAACTCCCGAATATCAGCGCCTCCGTCCCGCAGTTGAAGGCCGCCATCAAGGAATTGAAAGAAAAGGGCTATCAGCTCCCGGATTACCCGGAGGAACCCAAAAACGCGGCGGAAGCGGAAATCAAGGCCCGCTACGCCAAGGTGCTGGGCAGCGCGGTCAACCCCGTCCTCAGGGAAGGCAACTCGGATCGGCGGGCCCCGGCCTCGGTGAAAAACTACGCCAAGAAAAACCCCCACAAAATGGGCCCGTGGACGGCGGATTCCAAAACCCACGTCGCCCACATGAGCAGCGGCGATTTCCGTTCCAATGAGAAGTCAATGACGGTGTCGGAAGCGACGGATGCCCGGATCGAATTTGTCGGTGAAGACGGGAAAACCACCGTCTTGAAAGAAAGGATTCCCCTTTTGGCCGGGGAAGTCATTGACGCCACCTTCATGAGCCGCCGCGTTCTGCGTGAATTCCTCGAAGCGCAAATGCAAGACGCAAAGGAACAGGGCGTTTTGTTTTCCTTGCACTTAAAGGCCACGATGATGAAGGTGTCTGATCCAAAGATTTTCGGTCACGCGGTCTCGGTTTTTTTTAAAGACGCCTTCGAAAAACACGCCGCCACCTTCGAAAAGCTGGGCGTCGATCCCGACATGGGCCTGGGCGATCTCTATGCCAAGATCAAGACCCTGCCCGACGCCCAACGTGCCGAAATTGAAGCGGACATTCAAGCCTGTTACAAAAATCGTCCCGAACTGGCAATGGTCAATTCGGACAAAGGCATCACCAACCTCCATGTGCCGAGCGACGTCATCATCGACGCCTCCATGCCCCCGATGATTCGCGACTCGGGAAAGATGTGGGGACCCGACGGCCAATTGCACGAAACCAAGGCCGTCATCCCCGACAGCAGTTATGCCGGGGTGTATCAGGAAGTGGTCGAATTCTGCAAAAAGAACGGCGCCTTCGATCCGGCCACCATGGGCAGCATCCCCAATGTGGGTCTGATGGCCCAAAAAGCGGAGGAATACGGTTCCCACGACAAGACTTTTAAGGTGCCTGGAAACGGCACGATTCGTATCGTGGACAGCTCCGGCGCGACCCTGCTCGAACACACGGTGGAAGCAGGAGACATCTGGCGCGCGTGCCAAGTCAAAGACGCGCCGACCCGAGATTGGGTCAAGCTGGCCGTCAATCGCGCACGCGCCACGGGCGCACCCGCCGTCTTCTGGTTGAATAAGGAGCGGGCGCACGACACGCAGATCATCGAAAAAGTAAAGCGCTACCTACCGGAGCACGACACAGAAGGCCTGGACATCCGCATCCTCTCTCCGGTGGAGGCCACGCGTTTTTCTTTGGAACGGATGAAAGAAGGCAAAGACACGATTTCGGTGACGGGAAACGTCTTGCGGGACTACAACACGGATCTTTTCCCGATCTTAGAGGTGGGTACCAGCGCCAAGATGCTCTCCATCGTGCCTTTGATGAACGGCGGCGGGCTTTTCGAAACCGGCGCAGGCGGCTCGGCGCCCAAGCACGTTCAACAGTTGATGGAAGAAGGCCACCTACGATGGGACTCGCTCGGGGAGTTTCTGGCCCTGGCCGCATCATTGGAACATTTGAGCAAGGTCACGGACAATCTCAAGGCCAAAGTTTTGGGAGAGGCACTGGACCGGGCCACGGGTAAATTCTTGGACAACAACAGATCGCCCTCCCGCAAGGTCAACGAACTCGACAACCGCGGCAGCCACTTCTACCTTGCGCTCTACTGGGCACAGGCCCTGGCCGAGCAAAACGAAGATGCGGACTTGAAAGCCCACTTTGTTCCGATTGCACAAAAGCTTGGGGAGAACGAAGCCAAAATCGTCGCGGAACTGAATGCCGCCCAAGGCCAAGCGGTTGATCTCGGCGGATACTATCGTCCGGATGAAGCCAAGGCGAACGCCGCCATGCGCCCCAGCGCCACCTTGAATGCGGCCTTGGCGACGCCTTAAATTACCAAAGACCGCAGAACCCAAAAAGCCCGAGACGGATCTTCCGTCTCGGGCTTTTTTCACAAGCCGCCCGATTTCATTTCATGCATCGTCTTGACTTAAAAATAAAAACAGAACCCCAAAAAAAAGTCGTCCAAATCACAAAAGGCGAAAAATCGCCCTTGGTAATTCCTCCCTACCATGTGGTTTTACTCAACGATGACGATCACAGTTACGAATATGTTATTCAAATGCTCGGTCAACTCTTCGGACACAGCCAGGAGGTCGCTTACAGGATGGCCCTTGAAGTGGATGCGATCGGGCGGGTCATCGTGCTGACGACCCACAAGGAGCAAGCGGAGCTCAAACGCGACCAGATCCAATCTTACGGCGCGGACCCGTCCATTCCACACTGCAAAGGTTCCATGTCGGCCCTGATCGAAGCGGCAAATTAGAGACACCGAGCCATACGCATTGCGAGAGAACAAGCCGCCGCATGCCGCAACATCCCCCAAAATCAAGTCCAAACCCTTGATCCAATGTTTTTAGATCCGCTTGCTTTTGACGCACATGACCCAAATCACGGGCGACAAGACCTTGTCCCATGGGTCGCGGCCCCCTCGCACGCATTCGTTTGAAACATGATGCAAGTCCCGAATCGTCCCATTTTGAGGCAAAGATGTGCTGCTTGGTTTTGTTCCTTCGTCAACGTTTCCTAAAAGGCAACCGGACCGGCGCTACAGCGAATTTCGGCATGGGACATGGACGAGTCCTTCACGCCAAGAGATCACCCAGGTGTTTTTTAATACGTCCGTAATGAGAACCCTTCCAGTAGATCTTTCGGCATTGTTCGCAACGATAAAATCGATCGTAATATAAAACCGTCTTCGGTTCCAAGCGATCGAACACTTCCTGTTTGCCGACTTCTACGATCTTGCCGTTACAGAGCCGACATCGATGATACGGCTTGATCCGAGAATATAGATCGTATCGATCGAATACTTCAATCAGTTGCCGATCCGGGTCGCTTGAGCGGAGGAAATAGGCGTGCGTAATCGCCTTGCGAAACAACAGACGCCTGTCCCGTGTTAAGACGATGCGCTTTTCATCGACGGCGATCCGCGCGATTTCAGGATCGGCGTAACTATTTTCGTATCGAATATCGAAGCCCAAGAAACGCAGCGTACCGGCCAGTTTCCCCAAATGCACATCCAGAATAAAGGCGTCTTTGCGCAGGGCTGCATCACGAAGTTCGACGAACGGACCGTTGCCAAAGCACTTGAGCCGCGGGTACACGGACACCCGGTCTCCATGCCGCAAGCCATAGGCAAAGCCGACCGATGCGCCATTGACCAGGATAAGATCGATTTCGGTATGCGGCACCCCCAATGCTTCGATCGGATCTTTTATCGCCGGCGCCCCGCGAAACGAATGGGCCAGTTCCTTTTTCCGCTGATCAAAAGGAAGAAAATCGTTCAGCCCTTCGTAAAAGCGGAAGCGGGCCAGATAGCCGCTGTTTTGCATCTTCATCGCAATTGCCATTATACTCGCAGGTGGCATTGGGATGCAGGCCTAAAAAATGAAGCGCCGGTGCGTTTCGAAGGCCATAAGGGACGACCTTGTTCAAGCATTCCAGGTCGCGGCGATGGTGGGTATGCTCCCGATTGAGATTCTCACCCGATTCCTCTAAGATACAGCCCCATGTTTTTGATCATTCCGATATTATTTTTTCTCTCCGGCTTCACCGCACTCATTTATCAGATGGTTTGGATGCGTGAGCTGATTCTCGTTTTCGGCGCCTCCATGTTCGCCATCTCGACGCTCTTGACGGCCTTCATGGGGGGCTTGGCTTTGGGAAGCTGGTTTTTCGGCAAGCGGGCGGAGGGCTATGCCAATCCCTTGCAGGTCTACGCCCTGCTCGAATGGGGTATCGGGGCCTATGCCTTCTTGGTGCCGGTGCTGTTCACGGCCTTGCTGCCCATCTATCGGCTGCTTTCGGATTGGTTCGATTTTTCTTTTTATGTCTTCAGCTTGGTGCGTTTTGTTTTGGCCGTGGCCATTTTGCTGATCCCGACGGCTTTGATGGGCGGGACATTGCCCGTCCTCGCCCAGCGCTATAAAAATCAGAAGACCGTCGGGCGCGGGGTCGGACTGCTCTATGCCTTCAATACATTCGGCGCGGTCGCGGGTGTGCTGGGTGCGGGTTTTATCCTGCTGCCGGCGCTCGGTCTTCAAAAATCGGTGTTCATCGCGGCGGGGCTTAACGCCCTGATCGGCCTCACCGCCACCTTATTGGGAAAAGCCCCGGCCCCACCGATTCCGGCACCCGGCGAAAAACAGAAAACAAAAAAACAGGTGCGTGTTTCCCGCTTGTCCGAACACGACATGTTCAGAAGACAGATCTTGTTGACGGTCTTTGCCGTCTCCGGTTTTTCCGCCATGATCTACGAGGTCATTTGGACACGCATCCTGACCTTGATTCTCGGATCCACCGTTTATTCCTATGCAACGATGCTGGGAACCTATCTGCTCGGCCTCGCCCTCGGTAGTTTTATTTTTTCCTTGCTGTTGAAACAGTTTAAGCGGCCGCTGCTTTTGTTGACCTTGGTTCAAGGCGGCATCGCCTTGAGCTGTTTTGCCGGGGCGTTTCTCTTCCCCCTTCTGCCCTCCATCTTTTTGAAGATCATGGAGGTCTTCCATACCTGGAAGTGGGTGCGCGATACGGCCAAGTTCATTCTCTCCGCCGCCGTCATGCTCATGCCAACCCTCTTGATGGGCGGGGTCTTTCCCTTGGTCATCCACCTGCTCACGGCGCGCGGCGATGAAGACAGGCCGCTCGGTTTCATTGTTGGAAAGGCCTATGCCGTCAACACCCTCGGCACGATCTTCGGTTCCTTTACGGTGGGTTTTATCATGCTTCCCACCCTGGGGATACAAAAGAGTCTGCACCTGGCGATTGCAATCAATGCCTTTTTATGTCTGGTGCTCTGGTTCCTTTTTTCGCAGCGAGAAGCCAAACAGTCTCCTGCCCGGCTTCGAAGCAAGGGATGGGCGACGGGCGGTGTCTTTGTTTTTTTGTTGATTGTGTCCTTCTCGTCTCCGACTTGGGACCCGCTGATGATGTCGAGCGATCTCTTCGGCCAGCAGGCCAAGTTGAATCTGCTTTACTACAAGGAGGGCATCTCCTCGACGGTCACGGTGGTGCAGCATCCGACGCTCGCGAAAGAACCGCACTTGACCTTGGCGATCGACGGCAAAGCCAACGCCTCGACGACGGGGGACATGAAAACGCAGCTCCTCGTGGCCCACCTGCCCATGCTGTTGGTGCCGCAAGCGCCGAAGGAGGTCATGCTTATCGGCCACGGCAGCGGCATCACGACCGGATCGATGATCACGCATCCCGTATCCAAACTCGTGACGCTCGAACTCGAACCGGCGGTGATCGAAGGTTCACGGTTTTTCGACCGTTTCAGCGGCCACGTGCTGGACGATCCGCGCGTGACCCTGGCCATGGACGATGCGCGGAACTACCTCTTAAGAACCGACGACCGCTACGATGTCATCGTGTCGGAACCCTCGCATCCTTGGCGGAGCGGTTCGGCCAAACTCTTTACACGGGAATTTTTTCAGCTGGGGAAGGACCACCTGAAGCCCGGCGGAATCTTTTCACAGTGGATCCACTTTTACGGCATCCGTGCGCAAGAATTGAAATCGGTGATCCGCACCTTCAACACGGTGTTCGAGCAGGTCATGATCTTTTTCACCGATGCAGGCGATCTGATCATGCTCGGCTCCGAAACCCCCTTTCGGATCGATCGGGAGGAAATCTCCAGACGCATCGCCGAAGGGGCAGTTGCGGAGGACCTGGCCCGCGCGAATATTTATTCGGTCTTCGATCTTTGGTCGCATTTTATGATCGGCCCCAACGAAATCGACCGTTATGCCGGGAATGCGGTCCTGAATACGGACGACTTTACCTTGGTAGAGTTTCAAACGCCGAAATCCCTTTTCGAGGACACCATGTCGGTCCACATCGCCGAATTAAGGGGGGCGGCCGCCGCCGGTGGAAATTATCTTTTCGGCGATGAAGAATCGTCGGCCGTTCGCGCAGAAGGCTACTTCAATATCGCCAAGGGTTTTATTCGAAACGATAAACTGAAAGAGGCCGAGGAAACCATTATTAAGGGACTTCGGCTCCATCCCTCGGTGAGAGGAGAGTGGCTTCTGGGACGCTTGCGCTTGATCCAAGGCGGCCGGGAGGCGGCCGAGCAAAGCTGGCACACCGCCCTGACCCACGATCCCCTGCATGAAGAAAGTCTTTTGAGCCTCGGCCAACTGTATCAATCGCAAGGGGCGTATCAAAAGGCCGGGACCTATCTCTCGAAAATAAAAAAGGAGAGCCTCGTCGGTGTCAAATCGGCCTATTATCGCGGGGTCGATCTTTATTTTAGGGGGGAATACGAAGCCGCACGGGACGCGCTGCAGATCGGCGAGTTGTTCTCCAAGCCCTATGTCCATTATTATCAGCATTTGGTGCACGACAAACTCGGTCAAGAAGCGGCCTCAAAACAGGCCTTGGGGGATTTTATCGTTGCCCTCAACGAATGGCGCCGAGAATTGGAGACCGATCCACAAGGCTTCAAATCCCTCACATATTGGAAACAGGTTGCCTTCCGGCGTCGGATCGGCATACGCATCCCCGAAGAGATGCGCATGGCCCTCATCTTCGAGCAGGTGGTGGCAAATCCGCTCGGCGATCTCTACGGCGGTGCGGGGCTTTATCTATTGGGGCGCTATCAAGACGCGGCCGACCGTCTGGAAACCGGGGTGAAAAGCTTGGGGCGCCAGGCCGCCGGCAGCATACTCCATTATTACCTCGGCCTGGCTTACCAGGAATTGGGGCGGATGGCAGACGCAAAGGCGGCTTTCGACGCGTTTATTCGAGACACCCCCCTCAAAGAAAACGACATCCGGGTGATCGAGGCGAAGAAGGCGGCCGAATCCGGCTTAGCCGTTTCGGCGGTCTTGAATTAAATGAAGGAGCGCGCGAAAAAGCATCGCAGCTATATGCGCTTCAGCCAAAGGCTCGTCGACTTGGCCAGACAAGCGGGAACATTGGAGCTCCGTTCCTTCGGTGAGATTGCTCATCGAGGAAAAATCCATCCCTTGTGGGTGGTGGAAAGCCCCTCGGGTCGCGGGAAAAAAACGGTGTGCCTTTCCGCCGGGATTCATGGGGACGAGCCGGCCGGCGTCGAGGCCGTCCTGCAATGGATGGCCGAACTCGGTAAAGATAAGGCGCTTCTCGAAGGGTTTCAATTTACGCTCTTTCCGTGTATCAATCCCGTGGGTTACGAACACGATATGCGTCAAAACGGATCCCGAATCGACTTAAACCGCGAATTCGATAAAGACGCGCCGCAAAGCGAAATTCGTTTGCTCAAGGCGGCCGTTGCAGGACGGCGATTCGATTTTTCCTACGAATGCCACGAGGATGTCGATGCACCGGGTTATTATCTGTACGAAATGTCGCGCAACGGCCGGAAGGGCATCGGCCGCGAAATCATCCGGGACGTCCAGTCTATTTGTCCGATCCATACGGCGGAGATCATCGAGGAGATGCCGGCGAGGATGGGATACATTCATGCCTCCGATATGTTACCGGCGGTTTTCTGGGAACGGATCAAACGGCGGGGCGGATGGCCCCAAACGGTATACTTCTCCGAAAACGGCACCGGTATCTGTATTACGGCCGAAACCCCGACGCGGCTTGAGATGGCTCGGCGGGTGCGTGCACACCTTGCGGCGATCGAAACGGCTTTAAACCTTATCTGATCCAAACGTAATTAAAATTTTGTTGTATTTATTGTAGGGGCAGACCTGCGTGTCTGCCCGATGAGGGCGCACACATCGGTGCGCCCCTACAAATCCACGTCAATTTTTTTACGTTTGTCATAATTGAAAAAAAGGTTTGAACTGCAAGCCGTCGAGTTGGATGCCGGCGGACAGGCCCTTGGCTTGAATGAGCACCTTGAAGGTTTGGCCCATGCCCTCCGGAGCCATCAATTGCTTCATCGCGAGAAAGTCCTTCTTGGCTTCCTCCGATTCGAACATCCGGCTCCCGGGCGCTTCCATCCGCTGGGCGATGCCCAGGCCCATGAGAAAATGCATCTGGTCGGTAAAGCCGAGGGTTGCCAAACCAACCGTCTTGCCCTTTTCGGCAAAGGACGTAAAATCGACATGGGCGGTCATGTCCTGCTCGCCCACGTGCTCGTATGGATTCTCGTTGGTCCGGTGCTTGCGGTAGCAGAGAAAGGTGCCTTTGGGCCGGCGGATGGAATAGAGCTCCGCCGCGGGATAGCCGTAGTCGATGGTCAGGACGAAACCTTTTAAGAGGGCCTGTCCGACGGATGCAATCCAATGAAGCGCGCGCAGATTGATCTCCAGTTCGACCGGCCGGTCGAAGCTCAGATCCAAGCGTTGAAGGCAGGCCTTCAAGTCTGGGGTCGAAGGGGGTTTTAAGATTTCGACAAAAGCGTCGTTCTTCCAATCCACATGGATTTCCTGAATCGCATCGCCTTCGACGCGCAGGCGATGGACGGGAAAGGCGTCGATCAATTCGTTGCTGAGGACAACGCCGGAGAAATCCTTGGGGAAGCCGTCGGCCCACGAAAGCTGTTCCGGAAACAAGGGGGCAAGCCATGCCTTTTGCTTCTCTTTCAGCCAAGGACTGCCCTCGATAATAACATAGCGCAGCCGCGCGAACAAAGCGGGATGTTCCTTATCAATCGTCTTAAGAATGTCGCGGCAAAGCGTGCCCTTTC
Organism: Nitrospiria bacterium; assembly: GCA_046756925.1. GTDB lineage: Bacteria > Nitrospirota > Nitrospiria > SBBL01 > JAADHI01 > JAJDBU01. Next base: position 1,739 of record JBHHXH010000033.1, on the reverse strand, counting down.
CGGCCCCGGCTTCGACGATCGTAAAAGGGTGTGCGTCAAGGTGCTCCGCCATCTGGCCCAATTGTTTGGCGAGTAATTCGCCGAAGACGGGATGCACCGCGGCGCTGGTGTAGAAATCGCCCTGCCAACCGATCTTTTCTCCGGGCGAGCTGTAATAGCCGTACTCCGGATGATAAAGCGCCAGTTCCATGTAACGGGCGAAGGGGATGGGGCCTTTGCTGGCAATTTCGTTTTTGACAGTGGCAATGAGTGCGGGTTTGGACATCCGGACCTTAAAAATCGAGGGGGCTTTTGGCCTCTTTGATGGTGAGACTCTTGATGGTGTGGGTGTAGATCATCGTGGTGCGCACGTCGCTGTGGCCCATCAGTTCCTGAATGGTGCGGATGTCGTAGTTGGCTTGCAGCAGGTGGGTCGCATAACTGTGGCGAAAGGTGTGGGCCGAGGCCCGCTTCGTCAGCTGCGCGGCTTGCACGGCGCGCTTGATGTCCTTTTGCACGTGGCTTTCGTGCAGGTGATAACGCCGGAGTTCACTCGTGCCGGGGATCCGCGTTAAGGTTATGGCGGGAAAAAACCACTGCCAGGGAAATTCTCGCGCGCACTGCCGATACTTCTTTTCCAGCAAACCGAACATGAAGGCCCCCGCGTAACCGGTGGCCAAATCCTTTTGATGGATCTGTTTAACCCGTTCCGTTTGGTTTAAAAGTTCCGACCGGATTTTTTCCGGCAGCGGCACGGTGCGATCCTTTTGCCCCTTGCCGTCGTGTACTGTTAACACCCCGGCGTCGAAGTTAAAATTGTTGATGCGCAGTTTCATGCATTCGAAGAGGCGGAGCCCGCAACCATAGAGCAGTTTTACAATCAGGCTGTAGGGCGGGAAGAGATGGGCCAGGATTAGATCGATTTCCGCGCGCGATAACACGACGGGGATATAGGGCTTGCGTTTGGCTCGGACATTGTCTTTTTGATCGCCGAAATCCTTTTTGATGATATGTCGATAAAAAAACAGCAAGGCATTGAATGCCTGATTTTGCGTCGAGGCCGCGACATTTTTATTGACGGCCAAATATTTCAAAAATCCCTTTACATCGTCGGGAGATAAAGCCTCAATGGCTTTGTTTCGGGTAAAGCCTTGGAATTTATTGATCCAATTCTTGTAGCTGCGCAGCGTCTTCGGGGAATAGTGCCGGAGTGCGATTTCGGTTTTTAAATCATCACAGGCCTTGCTCCAATCCGCCGGGTTTTGCTGAGGAACGGTTTTTTTATCATTATTTGCCCCAGCTTGTATTTGGTTCATATAAAGCGATATGGCCTTGGCCGCTTGTTTTTGCTGGGATTCGGTTTGACGCTTTTCTTTTAGTTTAGTGATGAAAAGGGGGATGCTGGCCTTTTTGTTTTCTGGGTGGCGATATTTTTTGCAGAAATCTAGATAATACCGCAGCCATTTTTTGTAGTAGAAATGGTATCTCGTATCAATGCCGTTTTTGGTCAATACGGTATCGAATGATTTCAATACCTCTGCCGATGCGATCATATCCGTATATATCCAGTTTTTCTGGATAACATTACGTGAGTAGCGTTATCCAGATAGAATAGAGCAGGATACTAAGGTTTTTTTAAATAAATAGCAACAAAAGAATTGCTATTTAAAAAACAAATAGTTACTATCCAGAAACGAGATACTTACTTGATGGCCCACCTAAGGGTGGGCCATCGCTCAGGATGAGGAGTATGCTCGTCA
>JBHHXH010000032.1:0-27843 GCA_046756925.1 Nitrospiria bacterium | reverse complement strand
TGGTGTCCCCAAGGGGATTTGAACCCCTGTTACCGCCGTGAAAGGGCGGTGTCCTGGGCCAGGCTAGACGATGGGGACGGTGTGGGCCATAAAGTCGAAAGATACTACAAGGATGGGGTGTTGATGTCAAGCGTTTATGGTTCCATGGGTTTTAATGGGATACGAATCGCATCGTCAAAAAGGATCTGAAAATTTTGAAAAAAATAATCGGCAAAGGTCTTCAAATTCCTTTTGCAGCGGTTGGGAAAGGCAGTCGAAGCGATAAGCCGTCTTCAGCGCATCCATCGCTTTGATTAATTGTTCGCGTGTCGGATACTCCAAGGGAGCTCCGATCGCGCCGAAAGCATGGACACACTGTTTCCTGATATCATCTGTCTTTGCCTCAAGCCATGCATCTCCGTCGGTAATGCGGGCACGGGCTGACGCATGTTTGCGAAGAATAAGTAAAAAAGCCGCCATAAGAAGATCTCGAACCGTATTGGCCGATAAATTTTTTTTGGCCAGCTTTTCTTGAATAAAGGCTTCCGGATCTTTCATCATATGCAATCAGCGCTGGGAGCATTATAACACAAGGATCGCGCGTAAACCCAAGGCGCAATGCCGCCGTGACTGGCTTCGATAATAGAGTTGACAGCTTTTGGCGCTTCTGTCACCATGCCCTTGAAGATTTAAAAATGGGATTGATCATGCGTCTATACATGATGCTGGCATTTTTTTTTCTCGCTGCGGCGATATCGGGAGCGTTTGCACAAACGGAAGCGCCTCCCAACGCGAATGAAGAAAAAACCATATTCTACTCCGATCGATTTATCTTTCGGGGTGAAGATATCGACGATCTCCACATGGTATTGATGGCCTTCGAGCGTGGGGGGGACAGCGAAAAAAAATATGGCGAGTTTTTTGGCGCGGTGTTCGAAAAAAGTCAATGGTCTTTCTTCGAAGGGAACGACAAATATCGGTTTGTGGAGACCGATTTAACCGTCATTCAACCCTCATATTATGCCGCCGCGGACGGAACGGCTTCTTCCGGATTTATCCTCAAATACGATGCCGGAGATTATACCTTAAAAATCTCCAGTGGCCCGGTCCGTCGAATTTATACGCCGAATAACGGGGTCACGCTCAAGAAAACCATTGGAATCGCCGAGGCGGTCTTGAGCATTCATGGAAAAAAATATTGGGGAGATTTAATCTATGAATCCCTTCTTTGGAACGGGTTTGACGGTCTCATGCGCTATAAGCATCTCTATAAGGAATACCAGGGCTTTTATTTGAAAAGCGAAGCGGGCAAGCTGATTTATTTTCATCAAAACAAAGCGGACCAAAACGCCTTTAAAAACACACATCACCTTCCGGAGACGCTTCAATCGGAAGGAGGGGTAATCCTGCAGAAAGACCACATCGTTCATACCTTTAAATCGCCGATCCCCATTACGGCGCTGAAGAAAAAAACGCCTCCCCTTGCTTTTTACAAAGTGCCACAGCGTTGGCAGGTGGATACAAGCCCTGAAGCCGGCCGGCTCTTCCTTTGGTCTCGAGGCGAGGCCTCTAAAAATTGGGTGACGGGAGGTTACTATGTGATGGCGATTGAGGGCATCGTAAAAGCCGGTACGCAGGAGGAACGGGTCTGGGGATTTGCCGAGTATTATCCTTGAAGAAACCTCTGAACCGTTTCGGTGACATCGCTTCGCTGCCTTCGGTTCGGGTCTTATATGGATGTTCCCTGAAAAAGCGCGGAGTTTCTGTAATAAGCGGAGTTTCTGTAATAAGATGAAAGGGCCTTCAGTAGCACAACCAGTACGGCCCCGCCGGGAACGGCGAGCAAGATTCCGACGAAACCGAACAGGTCCCCTCCAATATAAATGGAGGCCACAATGACCAAGGGATGCAATCCAACCTCGCGCCCCATGATCATGGGGGCGAGGGCCAAGCCTTGTAAGGATTGCATCGCCGCAAAAAGGAGGACCACATAGAAGGGGTGTGCAAAATCATGAAACTGCAGGAAGACAAAAAAGATCGAGAGCAATAAACCGACGGCAAAACCGATATAGGGAACAATTTCTCCAATTGCGGCAACGATTCCCAGCAAAAACGCAAGATCGAGACCGATCCACATCAGACCCGCTACATAAAAACATCCCAATAAAAAAATAACCAATAGTTGTCCCCGAACGAAACCGCTCAGAGACACGTCAATTTCTTTCAGCCGCTGGTTCAAGGTGTTTCGAAAGCGTTGCGGCACATGAGCAAGCAAGTGTGCTTTAATTTGGTCGAAGTCTCTCAATAAATAATAAAACATGAAAGGAATCATGATTAAATTCGCCACGGCGGCGATCATGCCGACCGTATTGGTAAAGAAGGTAAGGACAAAGGTGATGACCGGTTTGAAGATCACCGGTGCTTCCTCCTTTAAGTGAGGTATGACCGTTTGAAGCGTTTCATCCAGAGATTGCGGCAGCGAAATACCGAATCGCTTTTCAAGAGAAGAGAGGGGAGGATTTCTTCGCGTAGATCTTGTAAATAGATTGGAAGGGTATCGAAGGCCTTGGTCGTTTGGTCTTGAAGGAGGGGAAATCCGAAGAACAATATAAAGACAAAAGTGATAAGGATCGTCGTGAAAACCAACCAAATCGCCGGAGACCGAGGGCATTTCCGGTTCTCCAGAAAATCGATCACTGGATCGAAGGTATAAGCCAGAAGAAAGGAAACAAGAAATGGGGCGAGAATGCTTTTGGAGAAATAGAGACAGCCGATTCCTAAGATGGCAAAAAGAACCCATCCGAGCGGATTGTTCCATCGTGGGTCGCTATTGAGAGTCGTTTCTTCCATAATCAGTCGGCGATATTTTCAGCGATCGAAGGCTTCGATCCGAGGAGATAAAAGTGTACCTTTGCACACGGTTAAAGGGTTTGTGTCATAATGGAGGGCATGAGTGTAGAGCGGTGAAGACCATCCGAGATGCGGCAAATGGGTGACCGGCAAGGTTGTTTAGAAGGATTGGGGTTTTAAAAGGCGGACTATGAACTTCTGGTTTGCAGCATCTTGATATTGACCCCGATAAACCCGCCCATCGCGCCGCCCGCGCCGGCGCCGAGTAAGGCGGCGTCTATCCCGCCCAAATAAATCGCCAGCCCGCTCCCCAACAGGATGCCGATTACGATAAACAAGAAAAAATGTTGTCCGCCGAGTCTCCAGACGATGTTTCCGATAATCGCGCCCAACAACGCCATGCCGAAAATCCAAACAACGCTTCCCATGAAAGAGCCGACGACACCCCCGGTGATACCCGTCACGATCATCCCCGGAAGAGAGAGCCGAATCGCCTGAATATCGAGAAATGCCGCCATGCTGGGAGACTAACAAAGATTCGTAAAGGAGTCAATTTTTATCGCATGGATGGGGAAATATTCGATTGGCCGAATGGATGTGGAAAATCCTTATCGGTCTGAGGCGTTTGTTGCTGATGCCAATTGATCCAGCCGTGCGGCAGAAAAGAACTTTTTATAATAGGTTATAAGGTGTGTCGATATATTGATTGCCTCTGTTTCCTGTGCTAGACTTAGCCGAAAATTGAGAGGCTTTGTTTTGTCTGTGACGACGACGGAAGCGCGCCTGCTTGCACGCATTGAACAACTGAAAGTCGAACGCCAAGCAATTATCCTGGCCCATAATTATCAACTGGGCGAAATCCAGGACCTTGCGGATTTTTTGGGGGATTCGCTGGAGTTGGCGCAAAAGGCGTCCAGGACCGATGCGAAAGTCATTGTCTTTTGCGGGGTCCATTTTATGGCCGAAACTGCTGCCATCCTCTGCCCCACGCAGACCGTGCTGCTGCCGGACTTGTCCGCGGGTTGCGGCATGGCGGAGATGATATCAGCAAAAGAGATTCGTGATTTGAAGAATACGTATCCGGACGCCGTCGTGGTTTGTTACGTCAATTCGAGCGCAGAGGTAAAGGCCGAATCGGATATCTGTTGCACCTCTTCGAATGCGGCGAATGTGGTCCGGTCCATTCCTGAGGATCGCGAGATTATCTTCATCCCTGATCAATATCTCGGCGAACATGTCATGCGGCAGACCCGTCGAAAACTGATCTTGTACAACGGCTATTGTCCGACCCACCTTCGAATGATGACCTCGGAAATTGCGGAGACCAAGGCGGCGCATCCCGAAGCCCTTGTGATGGCCCATCCGGAATGCACGCTGGAGGTCGCGAATATGGCGGATCATGTTCTTTCGACAAGCGGTATTTGTCTCGAATCTCAAAAAACGAAGAAGAAAGAAATCATTGTTGCAACGGAAGTTGGCATTCTGCACCGCCTCAAGAAAGAAAACCCGGAGAAATCGTTCATTCCTGCCTGTCGCTGGTGCGATTGCGCACACATGAAGGTAAACAATCTCGAAAATCTCCTCTGGTCCCTCGAAGAGATGCGTTATCCCGTGGAAGTGCAAGAACCGATTCGAGTGCGTGCCAAAAAGGCGATCGACCGGATGCTGGAAATCGGAAGATAAGTTGGTTGAAAATGTTCGAAGTTGGGCGCACCCTGATCGTTTTGGGAATTTTTCTCGTGATTATCGGCGCCTTGATTGTTTTTTTCGGGAAGATTCCCGGACTCGGAAAGTTACCGGGAGATATCCTGATTGAGCGAAAAAATTTTACTTTTTATTTTCCGCTCGCCACATCGATTCTGCTTAGCATTCTGATTTCGTTCTTTTTCTGGCTGATTGGGCGGCGATGAACGCCTTCCGCTTAGAACAATGTTTGTTTTCCATCCTGATCTGTGCATCCTGATCCAACACCTCGCCCAATGATCCATTCACGGCAAGAAGACCGGCAAGAAGACCGGCAAGAAGACCGGATAGATATGAAACTTTCCCGCTTCGATTATACGCTAGATCCCTCCTTGATCGCCACGATGCCTTTGGCGGAAAGGGATCGGTCACGTCTCCTCGTTTATCATCGAAGGGATAAGGCGATTGAGCATCGCTCCTTTAGGGATATTCTGGACTATCTCGATCCGGCCGATCTCTTGGTCTTTAACGACACACGCGTTTTCCCCGCGCGTCTTCGAGGACGAAAAAAAACCGGCGGAAAAATCGAGATCTTATGTCTCAGGTCGATTGCGTCGAAGGAGGAAGACCGTGAAAGTAGGGTGTATTCCTGTGAAGTACTTCTCAAGGGACATTGTAAGGTTCCGCTTGATATCGTTTTGATGGGAGATATCACCGCTCGCTTGACCCGTGATTTGGAGGACGGAAGGAAGGAATTGAAGATCTCCCTGCCAAGGGAATCTTATGCGGATGTTTTTGAATATATGGAGAAGTGGGGAGAAGTACCGCTTCCACCCTATATTGTGAAGCGCCGTCGGCCGGATTCTCGCTTAAGGGAATTTGACCGTGTGCGTTATCAAACGGTTTACGCCAAACGTTGGGGATCGGCGGCGGCCCCGACGGCAGGACTTCATTTTACGAAGCCTCTGGTCGAAGCGATCGAGGCCAAGGGGGTTCGAACCGCGGCAACCACCTTGCATATCGGGATCGATACCTTTCGGCCGATTCGGACGGCATCGGTTTTAGATCATAAAATGCATGAGGAATGGTATGCGGTATCGCCCCATGCTGCCGAGGCGGTCAACGGCGCACGAAGACGTGGTGGCAAGGTGTTTTCGGTGGGGACGACCGTGACCCGAGCCTTAGAGAGTGCATCTCAAGTCGACGGGACCCTGAAGGCGGCCGAGGGGAAGACCGACCTTTTTATTACACCGGGATATATTTTTAGGGGAATCGACGCATTGATTACGAACTTTCATCAGCCGAAATCCACATTAATGGTATTGGTAACGGCTTTTGTGGGAGAGAAAGCGGTCGAATCGATTTATTGTGAAGCAATGCAACGCCGTTACCGGTTTTACAGTTATGGTGACGCAATGCTGATATTATGAGTGTTGGGTTATGCCGTGATTCGATTGGAGAAACAGCAGTGAACATGAGTCATTCCGTATCCTTTATTGTATCTTGAACACCTGGAATGCCTGTTGGGTATATTTTTTTAGTGGCGGTCCGCTTCGTGAATTGCGATCATCCGGGTGATGCCACTGAGACTTGAAAATACTCTGGAGTTCCGCATTTGCCGTGGTGGCGAAAACGGCTTCCCTTCAACAGCTTAAGCTGACGGATCGTTTCGAATGTATGTCCGGATTCCAAGTATCCGTGGGGAGCGAATGCTTCCAGTAGAAGGGCTTCCAAGGACCTTGAGGGCAGGGTTGTCGGGGACTGCCGGTTCTTGTTGTTTTTTTCGTCTTAAAAGTGCATGATATTGATTTGGGATAAAGAGCACCTCGAAAAACCCGATGATTTTACTCGGTATATGAAAAAATGTTATTCGGTTAACAGGAGAAGACCTTTAGGAAGGAGGGCCTATGGCGGATGAAGAAGAAGATCTTCAGGAATTAAGGGAAATCCAGTATGAAGAAGATGTGGAGGACGATCATGAGGCCGATGAGATGGAGGTTACGCAACCTCCAAGCTCTCCGAATAAATTCCTCATTGGCATTCTAAGTATCTTGGTTTTTTTGGCCCTTTTCATGTTCTTCAAAGAAGAGGAGGGACAAGAAACGCAGGAGATGGAAACCGGACCAACCATTTCCGCGCCTTCGGCGGACACGGCCCCTGTGCCGTCGATCACGCTTCCCAAGGAAGAGGCCTTTCAGGATGCCACGATTGAAGAACCTTCCGCAGGAGATATCCTGATCCAATCCGAAGGGGAGCGGCCCGATTCCTTCGAGGAAGCGGAGGTCGAGTCCGTCGAACCGGACGATAGGGAATCCCCCTCGCTTCCGGATGGGGACATTCCGATTTTCGAGGCGGCCAATGAAACCCTTGAAGACCCGATGGCCCCGGCGCCGTCAGAGATGGAAATAACGGCCTCCTTGGACAATCCGGGTTTTCCGGAAGAAAACCGGTTTTCCATTCAATTAGGCGCCTTTAAATCGAAAGCCTCGGCTTCCGTATTTTCAGAGCGGCTCAGAAGCAGCGGTTACGATTCTTATATCGATCATGAAGGCGGAACACTGTTTCGTGTCCGCGTCGGCGCATATCGAACCCGGGAAGCCGCGAAAAAAGTGGCGGATCGGATCAAGGCATCCGAGCATCTCGATACGTTTATTGTGATACGGTAGTGGAGATTAAAAGAGCAAAATCTTTTTCTCTTTTGCGTAGTGTTGTAGGATGGTGGCTGCGGTATTGAGGCGCTGAAGACGAATATTCCGTTGCCGGATTTTATGAATATCGTGCGTTGGGAAAGGTTCCGAACGGATGGCCCGCTGGATCTTTGCAATCTCCTGAAAGAGGCTCTTGTGCATGCCGGACTCGATTTTTTTTAAAATCAAGGGATTAAGCGCCTTGAAGCCATCGGCGATTTCCCCGACAAAAGCGGGGAGACCCTTCCCCTCTATTTGACCACCAGACATTGCAAGCCGTGCCTCGCAAAAACAGATTAAAAGATACCGGACAACCGAACGATTGTCAAAGGATCTTTATGCCATATGGGGATCTTTCGAAGGCATTAAGCCGCTACGACGATCGTCCTTCCCAATTTAAGATGGCCCAAGCAGTCGAAGATGCCTTAAACCGGAATAAGAACCTCGTGGTTGAAGCAGCGACGGGCACGGGCAAAACCTGGGCCTACCTGATTCCTGCCATCTTCAAGAGACGAAAGGTGATTGTTTCAACCGGCACCAAGACCCTTCAGGATCAACTCTTCTTCAAAGACCTTCCTTTTCTTGCAAAGACACTTCACGAAGATTTTACGTTTTGCATGATGAAAGGCAAATCGAACTACCTCTGCCTCCATCGTTTTGGGCAGGCGTTTCAGCAATCGGCTTTGTGGGATGAAGCAGGAAGAGGGCATCTGGAGGTGATTCGTCAATGGGCGACCCAAACAAAATCGGGAGATCGCGCTGAGATTTCCGGCATGCCGGAGTCTTCTCCCCAATGGCAGGAAGTTTCGGTGAAGGGGGAAGCCTGTCTTGGCGGACAATGCCCGGATTTCGAACGGTGTTACCTCACTCGCATCCGGCAGGAGGCGGCTGCGTCGGACATCGTCGTAGTGAATCACTATTTGTTTTTCGCCGATCTGGCCTTAAAGCATGTCGGCTATGGCGAGATCCTCCCGCATTATCATGCCGTGGTTTTCGATGAGGCACACCTGCTCGAAGAGGTCGCCACGCAATACTTTGGGGTGTCCGTCAGTAGCTATAAGGTTGAGGATTTTATTCGAGACGCCGAACGGGAGTTCCGCTTCCGCAAAGAAAAGGACCATCCTTGTCTTGTGCTCTGCGGCAAGATTCTTATTTATTCGGAAAAATTCTTCGACCTTTTTAAAAACCAAAGGGAACGGTATCGTCTTACGGATCAAGATTTTACACCGGACCGCCTCCATGCCGGTTTGGAACTGTTGCAAGCCTTCAAACATTTAGGACGGGCGATTTCCACGCTTCGCATGAAGAGCGATGACCTCTCTCAGCTTTCCGAGCGACTCGAAACATTGCAGGTTGATTTACAAACCTTTTTGGAGAAAAAGGATCGTTTGGAGTCATTCGTCTATTGGGCGGAGCGGCGAAAAAACACCATGCAATTGCATGCCTCTCCGCTCAATGTGTCTGGGATATTAAAAGAACGTCTTTTTCAAGGCGACAAAGCCGTGATCATGACATCGGCAACCTTGTCGGCCGAGGGCGCCTTTGATTTTATGAGAGGCAGGTTGGGAATCGACGATGCGGATGAGGCGATCTTCGAGACAGCCTTCGATTTTGAAAGACAAGCACTCATCTATCTTCCAGGCCATCTTCCGAGCCCTTCGGATGAGGATTTCACATCCGCCGTGTCCGATGAAATTGTTCGGATTTTAAAGGAGAGCCAAGGACGGGCCTTCCTCCTCTTTACCAGCTGGAGAAATTTAGAGGCGGTTTACAAACGGGTCTCGAACCGGCTGCCATATCGACTTTTAAAGCAAGGAGACCAGCCGAAACAGAAACTCATCGAAACCTTTCGGGATGAGGTCCCATCGGTGCTTTTCGGTACAAGCAGTTTCTGGCAGGGTGTCGACGTGGAGGGAGAGGCCTTATCTTGCGTCGTCATCGACAAACTGCCTTTTGCCTCTCCCGCGGACCCCCTCACCGCAGCCCGCATCGAAGACCTTTCGAAAAAAGGGGTGGACCCTTTTTTATCGTTTCAAATACCGGCGGCCGTGCTCTCCCTTCGACAAGGCATCGGCCGATTGATACGGAGCCGCCGCGATCGCGGTTTGATCGCGATCCTGGACCGCCGTATCACGACCAAAGCCTATGGAAAGCGGTTTTTATCGGCCTTGCCTCCCGCCCCCCAAACGGACGATTTCAAGAATGTGGTCTCTTTTTTTAAGGGGATTCATCGGCGGAAGGCGGAGGTTTAAATTGAGACGGTTTGAGGGGGGAGGCGCTGGAGCCGCCGTATCACGACCAAAGCCTATGGAAAGCGGTTTTTATCGGCCTTGCCTCCCGCCCCCCAAACGGACGATTTCAAGAATGTGGTCTCTTTTTTTAAGGGGATTCATCGGCGGAAGGCGGAGGTTTAAATTGAGACGGTTTGAGGGGGGAGGCGCTGGAGCCGCCCCATTACGCATCCCCAAGGCCAAACGCCCTTTGAACGCGCACGCGCGTCGCATTCTCCGTCCCTTGGGGCGCAGGTAGACCCGCGGCTTATGAATCGCTGGGGGGAAGGGGTTCGTTTTTATCGATAATTTCCTTTTTGGCCAGGGCAAGATAAACCTCAGCCGCTTTCCCGTCTGGACAGACCCTTTGAATCGTTTCCCATTCTTCGAGCGCGAGGTCGGTAAAGCCCTTCATATAATAGGTGATCCCGAGGTGGATCATGGCGCGGGTGTAATCCGGCTTTATTTTTTTTGCCTTGAGAAAGTTGCCGATGGCGTCGTCGAACAGGCCTTTTTCTCTCAATACGATGCCCAGACTCGTCAAGACATCCACAAAATCCGGCCGCATCGAAAGGGCTTTGCGGTATTGTTCTTCGGCATCGTCGAGCAGTCCGAAGTCGAGATAAAGTTGTCCCAAATGTGCGTGTTCATTCGCCAGTTTTCCAAGTATAAAGGGGTCGATGGTGTCTTTTTCGGCATGGACCTTTTCGGCTGCCCGTGAGAAGATGCCGACCGCCTTGTCGTACTCCCCGATATCGTTATAGGCGATCGTCAAGTTGAGTGAGGCTTCCGTGTAATGGGGATTGATGTCCAAAGCCTTTTCGAAATGGCTGACCCCCTGCTTCAGATCTCCTTGGTGGCAGGCGATAATCCCCAGCTTGTTATGGATTTCGGCATATTCTTTTTGATCGTCCGCCAGTAGACGATGAAAAAGTGCATGGGCTTCAATGTACTTTCCCGCATCGAAAGCGGCTTGGGCGTCGCGGTAGGTTCTTTCAAAATCGCTCATGGGCTTTCCTCAAATTCGGAATACTTTACATAAAAAGACGAGACAGAGTCAAAGGGATTTTATCCGGCGACAGGGCCGGGCGGCTGTCTTTGATCTCTTATCTGGACGCGGTGTCGATCGGCGGATCGACCCATGCGATAAACTTGCATGTTAAAAAAGTCGGGATCATATATGGATTTTATTTGACAAATTCTTCCGGATTTCTATAATGATACATTTATGAAGGGCGCTGCCTCCAAGAAAATCCTCCCCATTCTCTTCTTGGTCTTTTTTTATTTTTCGACCATCTTGATGGGTGCGCTTTGCCCCACCGGTAATACGAATCATCTCCAACACCAGAAGCAGCGGGTCCACCACTCCCTCAGCTGCCTCCTGGCCTGTTCCATGTTGGTTGCCGGGGAAGCGGAAAAACCCCTGCTTCCCTCCGCGCTCCCGTTATACGCCGCCTTCTTCGCCATCGCCGCCTTGGCTTCGATAAAAACCCACACCACAAAGATCCATCCCCGAGGCCCTCCCAGCCTGATTTAAGATTGAAAATACCCTGCTTCTATTCCGTATCATTTTCTATTCATTCGAATGGAAGCGGCTTTGCCGATCGTTTTATCTCTCTAAAAAAACGGATTTTTATATCAGCACGGCAACGCAGGATCTCAATGCGTTCCTTGCAGGTCATCGCGTCATAACAATGGTTCCTTCATGATGGGAAGAAACAGACAAACGCAAGAAATTGCCTTCACGACGACACTGATCTACCTGTGTATGACGGCATATATGATCTTTGGCGTTGAGGGGCATGCTTTGCGGCATGGGAAAGTGTCTCATCATGCGGCCCAGCACAGAACAATCCTCTGTTCATGGATGTGCGCGGCTTCGACACATGTCTATGCCGCCGACCAAAAATTCCAGAAAGTATCCATTCATTTTATCGAAACACTTGTTTCATATACCGAGAAGATGTTCTCCCATCCTCATCTCCTTGCGTATTTTATTCGCCCCCCTCCTTTTACCCTGATCTAAGTACCCACATTTATTCACACAGACGTCAAGACAGATCGATCGGATGCCGGTGTGCCATCTGCATCCACAACGTGAATCTATTGATTATATTCTGAAAGGAGTATGTATGTACGCTAAAGCGCTCTCTATCAAACGATGGACCTTTGCAGGGTTTTTGCTGGGTCTTTTGTTCTCTCTCCATGTATCCAATGCCTTGGCCAGCTGCGGGTCGGCCAATTGTTTTCTGGTCACCGGGACGCAGGAAGGGATTTCCAATCCTGGGCAAATGACACTAGACATCTCATACCGCTATATCCCGATGGACGATTTTCAAAGAGGGAGCGGCAGTGCCGGTGAAGCGATTGTGCCGAAGGTTAATTTTGGAAGCGGTCTGATCGAGCCGGATCATCACCGAGAAGTCCGAACGGTGAACGAATTGATGCAGGTCGATGTCGGTTACGGTGTGACGGAACGATTCACGATCCAGGTATCGATTCCACTTATCAACGACCGGGCACATGAACATTTTGATGAGGTTGGGACAGCGGCGGAGGAGTTTACGCGTCAGGACGGGACGTCCGGGATCGGCGATGTCCGTTTGAATGGCAGATACGCCGCCGTTGTGCTTACAAAACATCTTCTGGTTGTCGGCGCCGGTTTGAAGCTGCCCACGGGAGAGTACAAGCTCCTCGACGCCCATGGCGCAATCAACGAGCCGACCATTATGCCGGGAAGCGGATCGTACGATGTGCTCGTCTCTTTTTTCTACAACTACCAAATTCGGCCCCATTCCTTGGATGCCTTCTTTTCGGGAAGCTACCAGCTGACCACGGAGAACGATCTCGACTACGAATTCGGAGATATCGCGATCATCAATGCAGGGGTGGGTTATCTGTTGAACGAAAAGGTGACGGTCAGCGGCCAGTTGAATCTACGGACGTCGCCGCATGACGAATTTAAGGGGACCGACGTCGATTCAACCGGGGGCACATGGCTGAACCTGACGCCGGGGATCAAGGTGCAGGCTTCCGACCAGTTGGGGCTCTATGCCTTTGTTCAAATCCCGGTCTACCAATATGTGAATGAGGTCAACATTGTGCCGCGTTATGGGCTTGCGCTTGGCGCCTCCTATGTTTTTTAGGGACGCTTCGATGCAGATCCACAAGTCCGGATGTCCTCAACTTTATACTTATAGATAAAGGAGAATAACAAGATGTTTATGCGTAAGATCACAAGCAAGCGAAAAATGACGGCCTTACTGGCCCTTCCTCTTGCGCTTTTACTCACGAACTGTGCGGAAGATTTCGACCAACCGGTCGTTGAGTTGGAGCAAAATAAAGAAAAGGCCTATGTCGCCAGTGAAGACGGCACCGTTGCGGTCATTACCCACGGGGATCACCCAAAACTGGTCAAAACCATCAAGGCCGGCGGATCGAACGATGTTACGGCCGCCTTCGGTCATGTGTATGTCAATAATGCCGGGGCCAACAGCGTGTCGATTATCGATGCCAACAAAGAGGTCCCCAAAGGCGCCACGGGCGTCGGCGTCCGCCCGGTCCACAGCCTCATGGTCAAAGGCGGCAACCTCCTCCTGGTGGGGAATGACGGGCCGAGAGACGATCCGAATACGACCGATGACGACGTGTTGGTTGCCGCGGACGATACCATGTCGGTCATCGACACCAATCCGAACAACACAACCTTCATGATGGAGATCGCCCGCATCCGCGTCGGCAACGGCCACCATAAATTGGCTTACAGCGACGAGACCGAACGGGCGGCCATTACGAACTTAAGCGCCAAGACGGTGACGATCATCGACTTAAATGCCCTCGCGGTCATGTGTACGGTGTCGGTGGGCGCGGTGCCGCACGGCATCGACTACTCGCACAAAAGCGGCGACGCCTACATCGCCAACGTCGCCGATCCTACGGACGCCATGACCATCGTCAAGTTGGACGGCGCCTTTACGATCCCGGCCGATCCCCGCGATACGACAACCTGCGCCAGCTTGGTGACGTCCAGCACCATCGCAAAGGGCACGGGGTCGGGCCAGATCCCGGCCTCGGGTTTCACCCACACCAATCATGCGGGGACCTTTGTCTTCACCGTCGGCTATACGAGCACGACGCAGACGGGCCATCTTTCCGTGATCCGCACCTCGGACAACACCGTCGTGCCGGTCTTGAATATTCCCAATTTCAAGCCGGATAAATTCGCCATCACCGAGGATGACACCCGGATCTATATCAGCAGCGTCGAAGACGAAAACAATGCGGCCACGGTGCCGGGCACAACGGTCGCCGTCGTCGATGTCGATATCGCAACCGGTGCGGCCGCGCTGCATCCGACGACGCCGTTCCTGACGGTGGGGAAAGGCCATGACCATCGCGCCATTGCCTTAAGTAGCGATGACTTGCGTCTCTTTGTCCCGAATTCCGGGGAAGATCCTGGGACGGTCACTGTGTTCGATACCGCCGATCTCAGCAAGCCTCTCGGCACCTTTACGGTCGGGGATGAACCGAATGCCCTGGTCTATGTCGACGCACAAACCCTCAAGCTTCCCGAGGGCAGCGGGGACGGCGGGCATGGCCATTAACTAGCTCTGAGGCGGTGTAAACATGTTCATCTGGATCATCGCATTCCTATCCGGTGTGGCTGGCCTGGCCTACGAGGTCCTCTGGTACCGTGAGTTCGCCCTGCTGCTGGGGAACACGGCGCAGGCGGCTTCCCTGGTCTTGGCGGCCATCTTCGGCGGACTCGCCTTGGGAAATGTCCTCGCCGGACGCTTGACCCGGCGTCTGGCGAGGCCCCTTGTCGGCTATGCCCTGCTCGAACTGGGCATGGCGATCTGCGGCGGGGGTGCGTTGATCCTGAAAGGGGAGGGAGGGCATCTCCTGCTCCCTTCCCTTTTCTTTTTCTTAAGCCTCATGGCCATCCTCATGGGCGGCACCCTCCCTTTTTTGATTCAGGCGGTTCAAGAAAAGGGGCGGTTTCTTGCGAAGGAGGCGCCCTTCCTCTACGGCATCAATACGGCGGGCGCGATGTTAGGTGCGGCCATCACCGGTTTTTTTCTCCCTCTCATATTGGGTGTGAGCGGCACTTTTTTGGCCCTGATCGTCACAAACCTGGTTTTGGCCGGGACGACGGCATGGCTTGGCCGAAATCAACAAATCGACACGACCAAAATAAAAGAACAAACACTCAATAACAGAAAAGAAAGCCTTCAAGCCATCCCTCTCCGAATGCTGTTTATCCCGGCCCTTCTTTCCGGGGTCGGCACTTTGGCCTTAGAAGTCTTTTGGACACGGATGTTCAGCCTGGTCTTTCAAAATTCGGTCTACAGTTTTTCCCTGATTTTGACCTTCATCCTGCTGGCCCTCGCGATCGGCGCAGTGTGGACCGGAAAACTTGTGCGGAAAGGACGAGACCCCTTTTCCCTGATTTGGGGGAGTCTTCTCATCGTTGCGATCTGGGTTCCCGTGGGCGCCTGGATTTTTTTTCAGACGAGTGGACTTCGTTTTTTGTTGCGGGAGGCGGGGCCGCTTGGATATGTGACGAACATCGTCCTTTTTACCGGTGGGCTGCTTCTCCCCGCCATGATTCCCGCTGGGATGGTTCTGCCGCTTTGTTGGATCATCGATAAACGAAGCACTGCAACAAATGGCTGGCGGATGGGCAGCATCTTAAGTATCAATACCCTTGGAGGCATTCTCGGAGCACTTGGGGCCGGCTTCGTGTTGATGCCGCAGGCCGGTCTCTGGTCCGGCCTCGGACTCATTGCATTGAGCTATGCCATCGGCGCCGCCATAATGATGCCGAAAAGAAAAAAAGGCACAGGTTCATTCCGGCTTGCAACAAGCACGGGCATCCTGCTGCCGCTTTTATTGATTTGGTCCTCTCTGCCGACGCAGCACCTCAAAGAGGGGGAAACGCTTCTTTACCTAAAACAGGGCGCAGAGGCGCAGGTGGCCGTGGTGAAGGATAAAACCGGTGGGCGCTTGCTTAAGGTCAACAATACCTATAACTTGGGAAATTCCGCTTCCGCAGTCGAAGAGCGCCGGATGGGGGAAATCCCCCTCTTGCTGCATCCCAATCCTAAAAATGTCGCATTTGTCGGGGTGGCGACCGGCATCACCGCCAGTGCGGTTTATGATCATGATGTCGAAGCAGTCACTTTAATCGAGCTGCTTCCAGAGGTGCTTGAGGCGGCATCGTGGTTTGAGGAAGAGAATCGCGGCATATTAAAAGACCCAAGATGGACGGTCGTCGTGGCCGATGGGCGCATCGCCTTACCCGAAAGCGAGACCCTTTTGGATGTGGTGATTTCAGACCTTTTTGTCCCCTGGCATGCGGGGACAGGGGCACTTTACAGTCTCGAATATTACAAAGAAGCCGCCTCTCATATGGCGGCGGATGGCCTGTATGCGCAATGGCTCCCGCTCTATCAGACCTCTCTTGAAGAATTTCAGATTATCGCTAAAACATTTTTAGAAGCCTTTCCCTATGTCTCGGTTTGGCGTGACAACTTTTCTCCGAAATATCCGGTTGTCGGGCTTATCGGATCAAAAAGCCCGATCAACATCGATCGTAAACACCTCGCTGAAAAACTGGCCGGATTCGAGCGGCAGGAGATGGGGGCAGATCCCTACTTTGTATCACCGGAAGATTTCCTGCTGCTTTACGCGGGAGACGAGGCGGCGCTCAAACCGTTTTTAGGCGACGGGCCGAGGAATACGGATGACCGGCCCCTCATCGAATATCTCGCCCCGATCAGTCATATTCAAAAGAAGCAGTTTGTCGGTTTGGAGCTGGCCGAATCATTTTTACAAATTTCGGAAAATGAACAGAATTGGAAACAGTTTGCCGAAGCGGGGGCCTATCTCTATCATGCAACGGTTGCGCTCACGCAAATGGCATATGATGACCGGGTCCGCTATCTAGAAAAGGCAAGCAAGAGCGTGAAGGGGAGTCAGATCGTAGACCGCTTGGCGATGGCGGTCAAACTGGACAAAATTCTGCTCAATGAGAAAGGACAGTGGGAGGCGCATTGATATCGGTTACAATATTTATAGAGGTTCAAAGATGAACAAGATAAAAAAATGGATGAGACAGGCGGTGAAGCTTTCATGCTGTTTCGCAATGGTGATCATTTTAATGGGCATGGCGAAGCGTCCGCCCCTCGTGGGCGGACCGGTTCCCCACTTTCAGCTCGAGTCGCTGAACGGATCTTCGGGTAAGATATCCGATTACCAAGGCAAGGTGGTTCTCCTGAATTTCTGGGCGACCTGGTGCGAGCCTTGCAAAAAAGAGATGCCGGAGATACAGGCCGCCTATGATGAATATAAAGATCAAGGGTTTGTCGTCTTGGCGCTCAATTTCGGCGAGAAAAAGTCGGATGCGCAAAAACTTGTCAACGAGATGGGCCTGACCTTCCCGATCCTGCTCGACCGGAAGGTCGAGGTCGCCGAGCGCCATAATGTGGTTTCTCTCCCCGTCACATTCTTTATCGATCCGAATGGCATCATCAAGGAAAAGGTCTTCGGCGGGACATTGACCAAGGAACAGATCGGGGAGGTCTTTCACCGGCTTCAGATGAAGTCTGAATAGCCGACGGAACCCAGGTCGATTGTGGTCCCCCCCCTAATTTGGTTTCCCCCATAATAGAGAGAAGCTAGGGGCAACTTGAACCTCTGCCTTAAATCTCCAGCGGCGCATTCCTTTCCGCTTCGATGTCTTTTTCCTTTCTAAAGCGAATCGTCTATCATTTTTCTGTCTGATGACTCAAAAAGTGCTCGTTGAGCCTGTAGAATAAGTCAAAACGTAAAATTCGTGAAAAAATCGACCGCCGAGGATGGTCTGTATTCAACGATCTCAGGTCGGGGCATCATTTTGGTACCTCTGTTTTTCGATGTTTTGAAAAGTTTTTGGGTTTTTCTACAGGCTCGTTAGGCCAATTAGAAACGGCTGTAATTGTTTTTACGACTTCCGACACGTTATAATCGACTTCATCTTAACTGAGGAGGAATGATGGATTCAGAGCCGAAATTAGCATCTTTTTTTATTCAAAAGGAGCCGTTCTATCAACCGGTCGGCGAGGAGGTTAGCCTGTTCAAGGCGGCCTGCGATTCGAAGCGGCCCGTCCTGCTGAAAGGTCCGACCGGGTGCGGCAAAAGCCGCTTCGTGGCGCATATGGCCTATCATTTGAAACGTCCCCTGATTACCGTCGCCTGTCACGAAGATCTCACGGCCTCCGATCTGGTCGGCCGATATCTCTTGAAAGGGGATGAAACCCAGTGGTCGGACGGTCCGCTTGCCATGGCGGTGAAACACGGTGCCATCTGTTATCTCGATGAGATTGTTGAGGCGCGAAACGATACGACGGTCGTCATCCACCCTCTCACCGACGACCGGCGGATTTTGCCGATCGAAAAAAAGGGGGAGGTGATTCATGCCTCCGACGATTTTATGATTGTGATCTCGTACAATCCGGGGTATCAATCACTTATCAAAAATCTGAAACAAAGCACGCGCCAACGATTTATCTCATTGGATTTTCAATATCCTCCCCGGGCCACTGAAACAGCCGTCATCTCGCGTGAGGCGGGCGTTTCTCAGGCGATTTCCGAACGACTCGTTGCAATCGCCGAAAAGGTCCGCAATCTCAAGAACCATGGTCTGGAAGAAGGGGTCAGCACGCGGCTCCTGATCTATGCCGGACAACTGACCGAAAAAGGGATCTCCCCGCAACTCGCCTGCCGGGCTGCGATTGCCGACGCCATGACCGATGATCCGGAAATGCGTCAAAGCCTCATCGAGATTATTGAAAGTTTTTTTGAATGAACGATCAGGAGGTGATCGCGTCTCTCAAAAAACGCTTTGGGCCAACCCTCGATTCGGATGAGATCGATGAGATTGTAAGCGCCTTTGCGTCGGTCGCCTCCGAGACACAAGGCGCCGCCTTCAATATTGGTCTTATTCTGTCCGACTTTTCATTGAAGGCGGCGGCATCCTATTTTCGAATCCTTCCTGAAGTGCTTCAAGTAATTGAGCCGGATGAACTGGGCGCTTGGGTTGGAATGGGCATCAAGGTTGCACAAAAGTCTGCCGCAACCGGCATTCGCTTCTTCAAAAAAGGCCCTTCGATTTTTTCTCGGATCGCTTCGAGACCGCTTCGGGTCCTGTTTATAAGGGAGGGGATCGTTCTTGCCGATGGGGATGTCAATCTCGCCGTTGAATATTATCTCAATGCCCCCTTGCTCTTGGAAAACAACCTTTTGACGGAAGAGGCATTTTCTGAATGGATCGCCGAAGGACGCGCCCTCGGGGAAGTTGACTACACCTTGGCGGTGGAATACTTCCGGATTACGCCGACGCTCCTGCCTCATCTTCCTATCCATCTGCTTTCAAGTTGGGTGGCTGTCGGGAGAAAACTCGCGACCGAAAAACTTTTGCCGACATTGCTTTTTATGAGAAACAGCCCGGAGATCTTTTCGAAGATTTCGTCCGATCCAATAAAAAAACAGCTTCTGGATCTGACAGCGGAGGTGGCAGAACAGCGCCCGCCGCTGGCCGGACAACTCTTTGCAGAATCGACGACAGTGCTCCCACCGTTTCAAGAAAAAAAACTTGAATCGGTTTTGATTGAAAAGGCGATCCAAATCGCGCAGTTTGACGGGGTGCTGGCAACGACCTTTTTTTTAAGTGGACCGAAGATCCTCAAGGAGATGGGTGAGGTCGCCGACCGCTTTCCGGAGTGGGGCGATCAAGGGATTGCCCTACTGAAAAAAGGCCCCGAGACGGCGAGCGCATATTTTTCCTTACAAGGAAAATCGGGTCGCGCGGCGATCGACCAGTTGCGAGGCGGTATTTCTCTTTCAAGCGTCTCTCGAACATTGAAGCTTTTTGCAGAGGCGCTTTCGGGCAAACGGGTGATCGTCAAACCGACCACCGAACTGAAGGAAGCGCGATCGGAAGCCCAAGCCGATCAACCGACGACCGATGGTGAAACAATCTACCTGCCTCCCCATGTCGGCCATTTCGCGACCGACCGGCTTAATTTCGAGTGGTACAAGGTTTCCACCGCATATCAGGCAGGCTATCTCGAATATGGGACCTTTTATCCTCAAATGAATGAAACGGCCGATCTGATCGAATCGATACAAAACCGCTATCAAGGCCGGGGCGGATTTTCGAGCCTCAGTTCTTTCTTTTCCCTTTTTCCCGAACCAGGCATGATCCGACAACTCTTCGAATTGGCCGAGGGTGCGCGGGTTGAGTTTTTCCTCCGGCGCGAATATCCTGGACTTCGGCAGGCGATGATCCGAATGCGGGCCGCCGATCTGGAAGGGCGTCCGTCATTGGTCGGGATGACACCGCGCGGGGTGGTGCTTGAGCTGCTGACTCAGATCTCTCTTTCCGGAAAAACGAAAGAACCGATTCCCAACGCCATTCAATCCCTCCTCTTTGAGGCCTGCCGCATTCTTGGCGTGGTACAAGACCCGGCGGCAACCGTTGCGAGCTCGATGAAAGCGGCATCGACTGCCTATGAATTTCTAGAAACAGAGGACGACCACCCGGAACCATCCGATACGCCGATGGAAGCCTTCGATTCGGAAGAGGCAACCCAAGTGAAAGGAAAGGGAGAGTCGTCGGGTGAACTGCGTCCCTCAACACGGGGTGCAATCGATCCCAAACGGGTGGAGGAGGCCCAAAAGGTCAAGCAGGCCTATACCGATGAATTGATCGAAAAACTCAAGAAGGCCGGGCTGGATCTTTCAATCGAGACGGTTGCTTCTGCGATCTCCCAATCGCTTGAGCGGGGAGCGCTGAAACTCGAATCATTCAAAGAGGGCAGTCCGGAGGATGCCCTTGATCGGGTGGCGGAGCAGGTCGTTGCCGATCAGAAAGGGAGTACGGGGGTGAGTGGGAAACGGTCGTTTTTCTACGATGAATGGAATTGCGTAGAGCAGGATTATCGACCTGCCTGGTGCCGTCTGGTCGAAAAACCGGTCCCCTCCGATGCATCGACAGATGTCGAATCGGTATTGGACGACTATCGGGGCATAACCCAATCGATTGTTTCCGCCTTTCAAATGCTGCGGCCCGAAGGTCTCAAACGGGTCAAGGGAGAACCGGAAGGGGATGCCTTCGATCTCGATGCCCTCATGGCATCCCGCGTTGAGATGAAGTCCGGACGGTCTCCTTCCGAGCGGATTTATATCTCACGGCAGAAGAAAGAACGGAGTGTGTCCGTTGCCTTCTTGGCCGATCTGAGCGGATCGACACAACAGCAGCTCCCGGATCATAATAAGAGCATCCTCCAAGTGGAGAAAGAGGCCCTCCTTCTGATGTCAAAAGCGGTCGATGCCATCGGAGACAGTTTTGCGCTCTATGGATTTTCAGGCCGTGGAAAAGATGCCGTCGACTTCTATATTCTGAAAGAGTTCGGAGAACCTTACACGAGCGCAATCGACCATCGAATTGCGCATATGAAGCCGGAGGTTCAAAACCGCGATGGCGCAGCCATTCGGCATGCCGTCTCTAAACTGGCGGCACAACCGGCAAAAATCAAGACCTTCGTTTTGATCAGCGATGGCAAACCGCTCGATGACGATTATCGCGGATCATACGCAACGGCCGATACCAAGATGGCGCTTCGCGAGGCCAAGAGAATGGGAGTCCATCCTTACTGTATTACGGTCGATCGCGAAGGTGCCGAGTATTTGAAAGGGATGTATGGCGAGATTGCCTACATGGTCATCGACCACGTGGAGCGCTTGCCGATTCGGCTGCCGCAAATTTATAAACGGTTGACGACTTGAATGGAGTGACTGATGGCTTTCAACACCAAACTCGTTGCCCTCCTCAAAACCGACCCGCGTTTTCTTGACGACGAAGACGAACTCAATCTGGTCGCCGTGAAAGACCGTGCTTGGAAGATTGACCGTGGCCTTGTGAAGTTGCTGCTTTCAGATAAGAAAATCAAGAGCAAATTCTTTGACGAAATTGAAGCGCACTGGATTTTTAACCATAATACCTTTATCGACTATGTTTCGCAAAAGAATTTCCTGAACAACTCCTACACCCGTTTTCGTAATCGCATCGGCTTGACCATTGGCGATCAGTATTTGCGCGAGCGCGGCGACGTGGTGCTGGTATGGCCCTACAAGGATTGCGTGCTGGAAGGCGGGCAAACAAAGGAAGAAGAGAAGCGCAAGGAGATCTTCTTCAACGACGTGCTGGCGCAGGATGAAATCACCCGTCTGTTCGATCCCAAGGTGCTTACGAACTTTGAGCGCTACACCACTAAGAGTAAACAGCCTGTAAAAGACTTCAAACGCGATGAAAACAACGTGATTCGGGATAACCTCATCATCAAGGGCAACAACCTGATTGCTTTACACACGATTAAGCAGCAGTTTCGTGGACAGGTCAAACTTATTTACATTGATCCACCATTTAACACGGGCCGTGATGCCTTTACTTATAATGACGAGTTTACTCATTCAACTTGGCTTACATTTATGAGAAACCGCCTTTTGGCTGCAAAAGAACTATTAAGTGAAAATGGCAATATTGTTGTGCACATAGACAATAATGAATCCCATTATTTAAAGCTGCTTTTGGATGAAGTATTCGGAAGGCATAATTTCATCAATGAAATTATCTGGCATAAAGGGAGAGAAGGGGGGAGTTCTAGATCACACTCTAAAAGGTCATCGATGCCGACCGAATATCAGAATATTTTTATTTATGCAAAAGACAAGAATAAAAGGTTTTGGGAGCCTCCCTTAGGACCGTACAATATCTCAACCGTTAAAGAAATTGAAAAAGACTCAAATGGGTGGTTTTACACTAGAGGACGAATGGGGAGAACTCCTGCAGAATGGGAATTAGAGCAAGGGTCAGGATTAAAAACATATGTTTCTGATAGGATTGATCTGAATAAAAATGAAGTAATAAAGCTTTTAACATCAAAAGACGCCCAATATGTTGCATTGGGTGATGTTTGGACCAAAGAGTTAATTAAAAATACGAAAGAGACAACCTACGACACTGCAAAGCCAGAGGGATTGCTCAAATATATTATAGAAGCGGGCTCCGAACCCGACGATTTAGTTCTTGACTTTTTTCTTGGAAGTGGTACCACAGGATCTACTTGCTTAAAGTTAAATAGAAGGTTCATTGGAATTGAGCAATTAAAAGGTGGTTTGAACATCTTAATTGAAAGACTATTTGAAGTTGTCAAAGGTCAAGACAATAAAGGCATCTCCAAGGCCGTTAATTGGCAGAGCGGCGGCGCTTTCATCTACTGCGAGTTGATGAAATACAACGAAGCCTTCATGGAGCGCATCCAAGCCGCCAAGTCCAGTAAAGCACTGCTCGAAATCTGGCATAGAATGGCAGAAGGCTCATTCTTAAATTGGTATGTTAACCCCGCCGCGCCCGAAGACGCCGTCAAGGATTTTGAGGCCATCGGGAAAGAGAAAAACGGCCTTGAAAAACAAAAACACCTGCTGGGGGGGTTGCTGGACAAGAATCAGTTGTATGTGAATCTTTCAGAGATAGACGACGCGCAATTCAAGGTGAGCAAGGAAGACAAGGTATTGAACAAGGCCTTTTATGGGGATGCCCCATGAGCGACCAGGAGGTTCGTTGGATGCAACGGTTCAAGCACTTTACCAAGGCGCTTGGGCAATTGCGGGAAGCCGTCGCTTTGGCGCAACAACGTCCGCTCTCGAAACTCGAAGAACAGGGCCTGATTCAGGCCTTTGAATACACCTTTGAATTGGCCTGGAATACGGTCAAGGATTATTTTGAATCTCAGGGAGAAACGGACATCCTTGGCAGCCGGGACGCCTTTCGTTTGGCGTTTAAACGAGGACTCATCGAAAACGGCGAAACATGGATGGAGATGATCCAAAGCAGAACCCAGACCACACACACCTACAATGAAGCTGTGGCCAAAAAAATCGCCGCCGATATCGTCAACCCGTATTTCATTGAATTCGAAAAACTGTGTTACAAAATGGAAGCATTGAAAGAGAAGACGCCGTGATCACCCGTTACGGCTTGAAAGAAACCACCATCCAAAAAATATGCGGGGTCTTTGCCCGTTATCCGCAAGTGAGTCAAGCCATCCTCTACGGCTCCCGTGCCAAAGGCAACTACAAAACCGGCTCCGACATTGACATGACGCTGATTGGTGGGAAGGATTTAACCTTGAAGGTGTTTTACCGCATCATGGACGAGATAGACGACCTGCTCCTGCCCTATACCTTCGACCTTTCCATTTTTAAGCAAATCAGCGATCCTAATGTGATCGAACATATTCAGCGCGTCGGTGTTGTGTTCTACGAGAAAGAGGCGGAGACATCGCATGCCTGAGCCATTTCTGTATGAACAACTCGATACGCTCTCCCAATGGGGCAGCATCAAAAAAGAAGTGCCCGGCAGCGTGACGCAAAATCTCAATCCGAAGTACGAACTGCGCCCCTATCAGGTGGAAGCCTTTGCCCGTTTTTTCCACTGCCACAAAAACGATTTTCCAAACAAAACCTATCCACTGCACTTTTTATTCAACATGGCAACGGGAAGCGGAAAGACGCTGATTATGGCCGGTTTGATTCTTTATTTTTACGAGCAGGGCTATCGTAATTTTCTGTTCTTCGTTCCTTCCACGAACATCATTGAAAAGACCAAGGACAATTTCCTCAACCCCGCAAGCATTAAGTATCTGTTTAATCGAGACATCCACATCGCCAATCGTCGCGTGTGCATTTCGCAGGTGGAGAACTTCGAGGGCGTTAATCTTAACAACATCAACATCTGTTTCACCACGATTCAAAAACTGCACGGCGACCTGACGACTGAAAAAGAAAACGCCCTCACATTTGAGGATTTTCGCAAACACAAAGTGGTGTTGATTGCCGATGAGGCACATCACATGAGCGCCTCAACACGTAAACAACTGGAATTACTGGAAAGCACCTGGGAAAATACCGTGCAAGAAATCTTTGCCCAAAACGAAGAAAATCTTCTGCTTGAATTTACGGCCACGCACGATTACGCCACACCGGCGATGGTGGAGAAGTATCGCGACAAGGTAATAATCCGTTATGACCTGCTCCAATTCCGAAACGACCGTTTCTCGAAGGACGTTGTCATTGTTCAATCGGATTTTGGCCTGCAGGAGCGCATCCTGCAAGCCTTGATTTTGAATCAATATAAACAGGCTGTTGCAGCGAAACACCGCATTAATCTTAAGCCGGTGATTTTGTTCAAGGCCCAGCGCACCATTGCGCAATCTCTAGAAAACAAGGCCGAATTTCACGAAATCATTAATGGCCTCACGGCAAGGCAGATTGCCCGCATCCGTAAGTCGGACATACCGATTGTGCAGCGCGCGTTTCGGTTTTTTGACGAAAATCAAATCGGCGATGCACAGCTTGCAGAACGTTTGAAACGGGAATTTCATGAAGACTATTGCCTATCGGTGAATGAAGAAAAAGAGAAAGAGAATTATCAGATTCTCGTCAACACGCTGGAAGACAAGAACAACCGCATCCGGGCCATCTTCGCCGTACAGAAACTCAATGAAGGCTGGGACGTGTTGAACCTATTCGATATTGCGCGTTGTTATGAAACACGAGATTCGGGTAAGAATAAAATCGGGGCAACAACCATGTCGGAAGCGCAGCTCATCGGGCGCGGGGCGCGTTATTTCCCTTTCGTGCTGCCGGCAAGTGATGACCGTTTCCGTCGCAAATTCGACTGCGACCTTGAGCATGAACTGCGTGTGCTGGAAGAACTGCATTATCACAGTATTAATGACTCGCGTTACATCGCCGAAATCCGTCGGGCCCTGGTTGCGCAGGGCATGATGGACAAGCGTGAGGTGACCCGCGAACTCAAGCTCAAAAATACGTTCAAGAAAACAGATTTTTACAAGTATGGCGTTGTCTGGCTTAATGACTGTCAGCCGAAAGATTACCGGCGTGTGCATTCCTTTGCCGATTTAGGCGTCAAGAAGCGGAACTACACCCACGCCATTGCCACCGGTCATGGCGGAGAAACCATCGCATTAGAGAACGGAAAAAAAGGCGTTGTGATGGAAGACGAAACCCGTCAGGATCTGAAGGTGAGGGACATCGATCGCAACATCATTCAATCGGCAATTGCCCGGAATTCCTTTTTTACATTCGAGACCCTCAAGCGCTATTTTCCTCATCTTTCTTCAATGTGCGAATTTACCGACTCAGATGACTATCTTGGCGGATTGGAAATGACCTTTCAGGGCAACGCCTATGGTTTGAGTGAAAACCGGCTTGAAAAACTTGCCGCCATGTCTGGTTTGCTGAGTCAAATCGAAGCGGATATCCGCGAAAACATCACCGATTATGAAGGTACACGAAACTTCAGGCGGGACTGGGTGCGTGAAGTCTTTAAAGATAAGGTGTTGAAATTCGATGCGGGAAACGCGCGTGCCGCAGTGGATGCACAGTTTGAGCATTTCCTCTCTGCTAAAGACTGGTTTGCTTTCAACACGATTTACGGAACAGGCGAAGAAAAAGCCTTTGTGCGTATGCTGGACAGGCAAATGCAAAAACTTCAGGTGCAATACGAGCAAATTTACTTGCTCAGGAATGAAGGGCATTTTGCCCTCTATAACTTTTCCGACGGACAAGCCTTTCAACCCGATTTTGTGTTGTTCCTGTGCGAGAAGGACGGGGAGTTAATCGTTTACCAACTTTTTATAGAACCAAAAGCAAAGATTCTGCAAAAAGCTGAACCTTGGAAATTGGATTTTCTCAACAAGATCAAGGCCGAGTACGAGCACAGAATGGTCACCTTTGAAGACAAGAAATATCGATTGATCGGTGTGCCTTTTTATAATAACGATGACGAAAACCAGTTCAAGGTAAGTCTTGAATCCGTGTTGAGCAAGGTGCAACAAACCCAATGAAGATCATTTGTTATGCCGTGTCGCGACCGCGGTATCCACTCTTTTAATTTTAGAGGAAAATCAAAATGGAAGAAATACCGATGAAGGGTTGGCTTTGGAATATGTTTAAAGAGTATGTCCGTAAGATTCGGCGAACGGCATCGACCGGGGCGCCGGAACTCAAGATCATGCAAGAAAAATATCAGTCAATTTTTCCGGAGGCCTCGATTAAGATATTGGTCGAAGAAAAGGTTGGTATGATCGTTGTTTTTAATGAGCTTGAAAACCGCAGCACATCGGAACTCGAAGGTCTCTTTGAAAAAGAAAAGTTGATGGCCTATCTCGCAGAACGTTATGGTCATGGGAAATACAAGATCAACCTTTATCATGGCCTCACCTTTGTCGCTACGCAAAATTTTAAGATAGAAGATGAATCGCTGCCGGAACATTGGCGGGAGATCGTCGCTAAAAATAAGGCAGCCGAAGAAACCGGAGGGCGGTGGGGATAATGAAACGTCCGGTTATTGCGATTGTCGGGCGGCCGAACGTCGGTAAATCGACGCTGTTCAACAAGCTTACAGGAAAGAGAAAGGCGATCGTTCAAGACCTGCCGGGGATCACACGCGACCGGAATGAATCCGTGTGTACATACCGGGACCGCCAGTTCACTCTGGTCGATACCGGCGGCCTCCTGCCAGACTCGGGTGCGTCCTTAACCGACCGTGTGCGCCGTCAATCCGAAACCGCCATAGCCCAATCCGATATCGTTCTCTTTTTAATGGATGCGCAGGACGGTGTCACTCCGGTTGATCATGAGGTACAGAAACTCTTGAGAAGAAGCGGGAAGCCGGTCGTTACCGTGATCAACAAAACGGAGGGAAGCGGCAAAAAAAGGATTGAAGAATTCTACGAAATGGGAGTCGATACGCTCTACCCGATTTCTTCCGAACACAACATCGGGCTTTACGATTTACTCGACGCCCTGTATCCACAGCTCTCCCCTTTGGAAGAAGCGGTCCCTGAAAAAGGTCCAAAAATTGTGCTGATGGGTCGTCCGAACGCCGGAAAATCGACCCTCGTCAATACGATTTTAAAAGAAGATCGTCTCTTAACCAGCGACATTCCCGGAACCACGCGCGATACCATCGACACCTGGGTCACTCGGAAAGAGAAGCGGTACCTCTTTATCGACACCGCCGGCATTCGAAAACGCGGCAAGGTCGAATGGGGGGTGGAACAATACAGCGTGTCGCGAGCGAAAGCGGCGCTGAAACGTGCGGATATCGCCTTGCTTCTCATCGACGGCGTCGAAGGCGTCACCGAACAGGATACCAAGATCGCCGGAATGATACTCGATGCAGGGCGGGGCTTGGTCCTGCTGGTGAACAAGTCGGACCGATTCACGAATATGGAAGACGGGCG
>JBHHXH010000031.1:0-28149 GCA_046756925.1 Nitrospiria bacterium | reverse complement strand
CTCAACCTCTTTTATGAAGACTGGAGAGCAACTTTTTCAGCAAGCCCTAATTATGTATGCATTCTGCTGGTTTTGACTTTAAATCACAGGTGTGTTAGTGTCCTAGTATTTGAAGGATTCTTAGTGAAAATTCGGATCGGATAGAAGCCTTCCGGCGTTTTTTTAGTGAAGACGACGCGCTTATTAAACGATTTAAGGGATCGAACTATAAAATTAGTGGATAAAATGGGCACTATTCCTAATGATATATGGTATCAATTCGTAAAGGATTTAAGATGTCCGAAGCACCGCTCGAAATCTCTTTGTCCGATGAAAATGATGGATGTGAAGGAAACGAAAGGCCAACTGTTGACGATGCGTCATCTCTTTTCTATGAAAAGTTAGACCCTGTTTTTGAAATTTTCTCAGATTTTGCTGAACCCGTTCGCGATTCAGCAGTTTTGTTGGAATGCCTCTTAGACCGGATTAAAATCGTAATGGGGGCCGATCTTTTGCTCCTGTTCGGTTGGGATGAGGCGAAGCAGGAGTGGCCTCTCCACTATCATCATCGATTACCGAAACACATCTTAAAAGATGGCGTGCTTCCACGCGCCTGGCAATCCCTTCCGACCATTGTCCAGCAAGCAGGCGGGACGCTCTTCTCCGACAATATCAGTAAGGACCGCCGCTTTATCGGCCAAGTTGTCCGCGGCATGAATCTGAGGACGTTTTTTGGTGTCACGCTTCGGTCCGGCGAAAAGGTTTTTGGGGCCCTAGTCATCTGTTATTCGGACCCCGATGCGCTGAAGACCGACGATCAACGCATGTTACGCATGCTGGTGAAGTTGTTGGTGCCCTTTCTCCCTTTACAAGAAAGTCCATCCCGGATGCCCACGGGGTCTTTGCAGCTCTCTCTCGATTCGGCTGGCTATATTGTCGGTTGTAATGCCTCTTTTTCGAAAATATTGGGAATGAAGGCGGAGGGCAAGCAAAAATGCCGTCTGACCCGATTTTTAAACCCAAAGGGGCAGTCCGCCTACATGGAGTCGGTCAAGAAAATAAAGAGTGATCAGGGAGTCAACGCGACGCCTCCTTTTAGATTGGAGCTTGTCGATAAAGGTGGTCCGAGGCGCACGCTTCAGGCCGTTTTAAAACCGATCAAAAAGGAAGCGTCGCTTGTCGGT
Organism: Nitrospiria bacterium; assembly: GCA_046756925.1. GTDB lineage: Bacteria > Nitrospirota > Nitrospiria > SBBL01 > JAADHI01 > JAJDBU01. Next base: position 26,986 of record JBHHXH010000031.1, on the reverse strand, counting down.
TTCGAATTGACCGCGGAAGACATCACCGGTATTGGACGCCTTGAAAAGGAACTTGTCAACAACAGCATCCTCCTGACCATCATGCATTCTATTTTTTCTTCATTGGACCATTTTACGGGAGAAGAAGCTGCACTGAGAACGGCTTTTGATCAGGCCTTTCCTTTGCTGGGGGTCGATGGCGGGGCACTTTTTCGCTTTGATGGAAAGAAACGGCGGCTTGTATCCATTGCCAATATCGGTTGTTCTGCGACAGGTCTGGACACTGTCGATGCACATGGCATCGGGCATACATCGCATGTCTTATGGAAGGTGATCGAAAAAAGAGCCGCTGTTTTGCTGTCATCCGAGGGTAAGGGGTCTTCTTTGGACAAAAGGCAGGTGGGAGAAGATCGGTTGGTATCCTACATGGGCGTGCCGGTGGAATCTGGCGACCAACTTTGGGGGGTGCTCTCTCTCTTTAGCCGCTCACAGGCCTTTTTTGAGGTGGATCGACGTTTTCTTGAGACCCTTGGCAAGGAGATCGGTTTTGCCATCGATCAGATTCGCCTCTTCCACCGGCTACAGAAAAGGGTGGAGGCCCTTCAGACATTAAATGAGGCCGGAAAATCGCTTTCCAAGAGTCTCCATCTTGAACAAATCTTGTCCTCGACCGCGAATAGCCTGAAAGAAATGATAGGGATCGGCAGTTGTTATATTTTTTTGGGAGACGATAAACGTCACCTCTTTACAGGGGCTGCCGCGACAGACCAGTTGGGCGATGCCATTCGGAAGTTTGAGATTAAAATGAACGAACAAGACTTGGTTGCTGTCACGGCCCGGGAGCGCCACCCCTTCATTATTGAAAATCCCTCGCGAGATGCGCGGGTGAGTAAAAAATGGATGCGGACTTTCAAGTCACGCTCCTTGCTGGCCGTGCCCTTAATCAGTCGGGAGCGTGTGATCGGTGTTGTGATCTTGAATGAGACCCGTTATTTTAGAAGGTTTACCGATGAAGAGGTGGAAAAAATAGTCGGTTTGGCCGAACAAGTTTCCTTTGCGATCGAGAACGCGGGACTTTACAATGCCGTCAGTCGGCACCGCGAACGACTACAGACGCTTTCGTCGGCGATTGTCAATATTCAAGAGGAAGAGCATCGCCGGATTGCAAAGAAACTGCGGTCGGACGTGGGAGAGGCCCTCCGGTCCATGCAAAAAGATGTGTCTTGGATCAGTAAGGCTTTGGAGAACACCCCTGAGAAAATTAAGGCCCGTTTGGGAAATATGCATAAAAAAACGGGGGAGATCCTTGAAGCCTTGCAGGGCCTCTCACACGATCTGCGCCCCGCGGTATTGGATGAATCGGGTCTGATTGCGACCTTGAAATGGTATATCAAGGAATTCGTCGGCCAGAACAAGACGCAAGTGCATCTTCAAACAAACGGGGTTTCAAAACGGTTTCCGGCCCGGATCGAGATCCTGTTGTTTCGAATGGTGCAAGAGGCCTTGTCTAACATATCGGACCATTCCGATGCGGAATCCGCGGTTGTTTCGATCGAAAAGCGTGAGCCTTATGTTCATCTGTACATTACGGATGACGGAAAGGGTTTTGACGTGAAGCGGTATTTTTCTTCCCCTCAGATATTTCGGAAGGGTATCGGCATACTGGGGATGAAAGAGCGGATCGAGTTGGCCGGCGGCACCTTTTATATCGACTCCAATCTACGGCAAGGCACCCGCATATCCATTCGCGTGCCCATCGTCAGAAGAACTGCCTCCTCCTGACACTCCGATCGTATCCATTCCTACCCACCCTGTCTCATGGGTGTCGAACGACTACTTGGGGTGTTTTAGAAAGCCTTCGATGAAGGCGTCGATTTCCCCGTCCATGACGGCGGTGACGTTCCCTTTTTCGATGCCGGTTCGGTGATCTTTGACCATTTGATAGGGTTGAAAAATATAAGATCGGATTTGATTTCCCCATCCGATATCCTTTTTCTCCCCCGTCATCTTCGCCAGGGCTTCATCTTTCTTTTTTTGTTCTATTTCATAAATGCGTGATTTCAGCACGGCCAAGGCCACTTCTTTGTTTTGACGCTGGGATCGTTCGTTCTGGCATTGGGTCACCACACCGCTTGGAAGATGGGTAATACGCACCGCCGAAGAGGTTTTGTTGACATGTTGTCCGCCCGCGCCGCTCGCGCGATAGGTGTCGATCCGAAGGTCTTTTTCATCGATCACGATGTCTAGGTCCTCTCCTATTTCAGGTGAAACGAATACGGAGGCAAAGGAGGTATGCCTGCGTTTGTTGGCGTCGAAAGGGGAAATTCGAACCAGTCGGTGGATGCCGGCTTCCGCCTTGAAAAATCCATAGGCATAGGATCCGATGACATGGATCGTCATGCTTTTGATGCCGGCTTCATCCCCCGGCTGTAAATCGTAGGTTTCGACTTGGAAACCCTTGCGTTCGATCCATCTCAAGTACATCCTGCTTAGCATCTGTGCCCAATCCTGGGATTCGGTGCCTCCGGCGCCCGGATGAATGGTGACGATGGCATTGTTGTAGTCTTTTGGTCCGGTGAATAAGGTTTCGATGGTGAACACGTCTATCTTTGACCGTAGGTCGGCCAAGGTGGATTCGATGTCCTCCTCAATGGTGTGATCGTTTTCTTCGCGGTATAAGTCTATGAGCAGGGAGGCTTCCTCGAAGCCGGTTTCGATTTCTCTCCATCGTTTTATTTCCTTCTCGAGCTGGGTTTTAACCGCGATTTTCTCTTGCGCGGTCGTCGAGTCGTTCCAAAAATCGGAAGCAGACATGTCGGCGCTTAAGCCCTCTATTTTGCGACTGATGGTCGCGAGGTCAAAGATGCCCCCGTAGCTGTTCCATATCGCCTTGGATCGCTGCCAGTTTTTGTTCACATTGGTAGAGCATTTTGACGTCTCCTTTTTATATAAGTGTTCGATACAACCAGAAGCGTTATTATAGCACACAGACCGGCGAATAAATCCCCATATTGGGTGTAGAATGTTTTCTTGTTCGCCGAGAAAAGGGTCTGTATTGCAGCAGTCTCCTGAAATTGAGGTGTTTGTTGGATGATTTTTCCATAAGGATCGATAAAGCCGGATATGCCGGTATTCGCAGCACGTGCAAATGCAACCCGATTTTCTATCGCCCGGAATACGACCATTGCAAAGTGTTGGGCGGGTGCGGCGGAATGTCCAAACCATGCGTCGTTTGTAATCGTCGTCATCAGCTCGGCTCCGCCTTTGACGAAACGGCGGACCTCTTCGGGGAAAATTACCTCAAAACAAATCACGGTACCGAACTTCGATCGATTTGTTTGCATGACCGTCGGGGAGTTGCCTGGGATAAAGTCAGCGACCCCTTCGACCATTTTTTCTATAAAATAAAGCACGCCGGCAAGTGGAACGTATTCGCCGAAGGGAACCAGGTGCATCTTGTCGTATCGCGCGCGGATGCCCTCGATGGGGGATAGGTGATAAGCGCTGTTTAAAAGGACGACCTGACCGGACGCGGTTGTTTGAATCGATGGGGCGCCGACGAGCAAATCGATCTTCTCTTTTCGTACAAAGCGAATCAACACGTCCTGATATTTGTTTTCCGCATTGAAAATGAAGGGGAGGGCCGATTCCGGCCAGATGACCAGGTCGGGCCTCTGCCTTTTCAGTCCTGAGAAGGTGGACAAGGATAGGCGTTGGTATGTTTGAATCGTGCGGTCTTGATGCGTTCGGTCCCACTTTCGGTCTTGCGGGATGTTTCCTTGAACGACGGCAACCGAGATCGACTTCGTTTGTGACAACGGCTCTGTAAGCCTTAATTTTCCATATAGATACGTCGATAAGACGATGGCGATGGGAATAACCAAACTTTTCCATCCGATGCAATGATGTTGCCATCCCGATCGCACCCATAAATAAAGGGTGTTGTTGACCAGCAGGATAACGAAGGCGACGGCGTAGATGCTCCCAAAGTCGGCGATTTGAATCATGGACAGAAAAGGGACTTGCGAATAAGCCAGGCTTGCCCAAGGAAAACCGGTGAATAAGTGCCCTTTTGCATATTCGAGGAGCACCCAAAGAGATGGGACAAAGAAAAAGGGCGCGCGTTCGAATGAGGCAAAACGGAGCACGGCACAGAAGCATCCGACATATAGTGCAAGATAGGAGATCAACAGGAACGTGAAAAAACCACCGCTTGCCCAGGACAACCCGCCGTGCCGGATTAGGGTTCTTTCGACCCAAGAAATCGTTCCCCAGAAATAGACGAAGCCCGCAAGCCATCCCAAGAAGAAGGCCCTTCGGGGTGGTTTAGATTGAATCGCGAAGAAGAGGGGTACGAAGGCCACCCATGCCAGAAGATATTGTTCGCTGTGCGGAAAGCTGAGCGCCAACAGCGTGCCCGACAAAATTGCATTGCCGGTCGTGAATACTGCTTTTTTTAGGGGGTGCGGGTCGAACAAACTTTTTTATGTGAGGGGTTTTCCCTTATTTTGGATGATGATCCACCCCGATATATGCCTCGACGAATCGTCGAATTCTGGCTTCATCGTAGGCATCGAGGGTGTCGATTTTTCCCCAAGCCGTCAGTGCAATGACGGAGTCCATCTTCAGGTAAGGGGCAACAATAATATGTCCATAGCGACTGGATCCCTGTGCCTTTTTTTCCTGTTTTGCTTTTTTTAAATATTCCCAACCGAGTTTTTCGAGTTTTTTGATGAGGTCTTGGCATGACTCGCAATGGTATTGAATCAAAACACCGCCATCTTCGAGATTGTGAACTTGAAGCTCATCCGGAAGGGGTTGCCGGTAGACCCCCCACTTGGCCACATTATGAATATGGGGCCCGGAAGTCGGAGGCGAGGTGTTGTAGGGCTCGTGCGGTGATCGAATCGATGGGATATGCTTGTTCCCTAAAGTTGGGACGGATTTCCCGGGACTTCCTTCATTGGGTGTTAAAGGATCCGCGGGTCTTGAAGGATCCGCCCCAAACATGTCGAATATGAGAAGCATGCAAACAAGACACAATACTTTGACGAGTGATTGTTTCATCGCGTTGATTCCTGTCGAATATCAATGGGAATGATTCTAGCAGATCGGATAGCCGAATGATAGGGACGTTGGCCTGTTTGAATCGCTGGATGGCTATGATGGTTTTTTGAATTCAACTTTGGCCCAGGGCCGATGCTTATCGGCAAAATAGTTTTTTAGGCGAACATGGGGACGATTGATGAAGAAGGCGCGGGGTTTAAGGGGGTGTTCGCCTTCGAGACTCAGAAAGTCGTGTCCATGAAAAAGCCCCGCAAAATCCAGCGGGGCTTTTTTCGAACAATGAAAAATCGGACGATGTTCCTTACTCGACGATGACCGGCGGTGTAATATTCAGGTTGGCATGGGTGACCTTTTCGGAGGCCGCTCCAGGGTTGGCCAGTTTTGCCTCGATCGCCGCCAATAAGTACTCGAGAGTATAACCCACCTGGTGCTCATTCGGATCTCCCTTATCCCAGGCGCGGGTTTCATCGTTGTGGATCTCGAATTTTCGTTTGAGTTCCATCTTGACCTTGGTAATCATTTCAACCGGAGGCGCTTCGGGCGGTGTTTCGGCCGTGTCTCCCGGTTTTAGGGTTGCATCTCCCGCAGCGGCTTCTTCCTTGGCCGGGGCTGCATCGGCAGCAGCTGCATCTCCAGCTGGTTTTGGTTTTTCGATCTCAAATTTCTTTATTTTGACCCTATAGGAATCCCGGTATTGCTTTTCGACCACCGGCTTGGCCGACCATATCTTGAAATAGCGAAAGGTGGGTGTTTTGATCTTTCCCTTTTTCTTCCTGGCCTTCATTTTGCCGTGGGGGTGCACGCCCAAGCCTTTTTCTTTGAAAACGGCGACCGTTGCTTCCCAGATACGGTCATAATCTTCCGAGAATTCTTTTACGATTTTATTTTTTATCGGTTTTGATGTATCGGCTGCCATAGCAGGCCGGCTGACGATGAAAACCGCCGATATCAAAAATAGGAATACGAACACCTTTTTTGCCATCATGTCCTCCACGGGTCGCTTAAATATGAACTTTATATCTAGCCTTTTTTATCTTCTTTGTCAAGCAAAATCCATTCGTTACATCGTGGATCTTCTAGGCCATCAGCACCGTACGGTTCTGTCGTAAGGTCCTTCCTATGCTTTACTCGTTTCATCATTTATGTTACTTTTAGACCATGCAGATGCCACGGGTTGCTTCTAGAAAATGGCTGCTTTTTGCTGCGATGGGATTTATCGCATTCCTGGTCTTTTTGTCGGCTTTTTCCCTCCATGAAAGGAGCATTCGGCCGCAACATCCATCTTTTGATGGGGTTGGAGACGCCGATGTGCGGATTCGTGAATTTTCGTTTGTGCAAGCGAAAGACGGCGCTTCTGCCTGGAGACTCACGGCGCAACATGCCGAATTATTCGAAAAAAGTCAAAAAACCTTCCTGAAAAGCGTTTCCGCCAAGATACCCTATGGGGCGGACCGCATCCTACAGATCGATGGGGACAGCGGTGAGGTTGACGCAAAAAGGCAAGGCTTTTCCCTGTGGAAGAATAACGGGCAAATGGCAATCGAATTGGAAAACAATTATACTGTAAAAACATCCGGATTGACGTGGGACGATGGTCAAAGGGCTGTCCTGTCTAAAGGTCCGGTCCATATTTCAGGTCCCTGGACCGAGATCGAAGGCGATGCATTCAAAATTTCGGTAGAAGACCAAGTCATGGTCGTGGTCGGCAATGTTAAAGCATTGGTCAAATAGGAAAGGGCGTCCATACATCTGGGCGCTTCCCGTCTTTATTTGGGCGAGCTTCTTCTGTTGGGCGAACTTTTTCGAGGCAAACCCTGTTTTTGCCGATGCGGCGGTTTCGAATAAACTCTCCGGGCCGGTTTCCATCCATTCTGAAAAAATGGTGCTTCAAAACTTGGAGAATAAAATAGTTTTTGAAGGGAATGTTGAAATTCTCAACCAAGGTCTCTCCATCAAATCGGAACGGGCTGAGGTCTTCTTAAAACGTTCCGAGCAGTCATTGACCCTTTTGCCGGGACAAAAAGGGGATCAGCAAGTCTCTCGAATTATCGCTTACGACAATGTGCGTATTCAGAGAGGGAGCCAACATGCGGTGGCCGAAAAAGGGGTTTACGATCGTGAAAAAGAAGTCATTGTTTTGACGGGCAACCCCCAGGTTTGGGAAGAAGGATATCAGGTCAAAGGCAAGGTGATTACTTTTTTTATTAAGGAAGAGAGAACCCTTGTCGCCGAAAGCGAGGTCTTGATTCACAACGATTCCGCAGTGGCCGACTTGCGTAAAAAATAAACTTGCTTTATGTGTTTGGAGGCGTTTTTCGCCGGTGTCTGAATAAGGCGGGCGGCGTATTGACTCCTAAAGTGACCCCATTCGATTGAGAAGGAAGGACTCTTTGCTCAAGGCGTCAGGGCTCGAAAAGTCATATCACAAGCGAAGCGTGATTCGGAATGTGGGCGTTCATGTTGACCGCGGAGAAATCGTGGGTTTATTGGGACCCAATGGCGCCGGAAAAACAACTATTTTTTATATGATTGTCGGCTTGGCAGCTCCCACCAAGGGTGAGATTTCGATCGATGGGCAGTCTATAACAAATGTGCCGATGTACCGCAGGGCACGCTATGGGCTCAGCTACTTACCCCAGGAGAGTTCGATATTTAGGAAATTAACGGTCGAAGAAAACATATTGCTCGTATTGGAAACACTTCCGCTTTCATCGTCGGAGCGAGAAACACGTCTGCAATCCCTTTTGGAAGAGTTGAATATCGCACACTTGGCAAAAAACAAAGCCTATACCTTGTCGGGAGGAGAGCGGCGTCGTCTTGAAATTACAAGAGCGCTTGTCCTTTCGCCGAAATTTATCCTGTTGGATGAACCCTTTGCCGGTATCGATCCGATCGTTGTTCTTGAGCTTCAAAAAACAATCTTTAAGCTAAAAGATAAAGGCATCGGTGTGTTGATTACGGACCACAATGTTCAAGAAACGCTGACGATCACGGATCGCGCTTATATTATCCACGACGGAAAAATTTTAATTGCCGGAACGCCGTCGGAAATTGCAGGCAATCCGAAGGCGAAAGCGTTGTATTTGGGCGATCGTTTTCGATGGCAGGGTCAATACGCCGATCACGTCGGCGCGCAATAAAGGGGGGAGAATGGCCTGGCCTGAAGGCAGTATGAAACCAAGACTCGAATTAAAGATGGCGCAGAAGCTGGTCATGACGCCACAGCTTCAGCAAGCGATTAAACTCCTTCAACTCTCGAAACTTGAACTGGATCAGGTGATCAATCAAGAGATGGTAGAAAACCCTGTTCTTGAAGACCCGGGCGCGGAATCTCAAGAAGAAGAGGATGTTCGGGCCGGTTCCGACAACGGCGAAAACGAAGCCCCTTCCGATCAAAGTGATGATTTCGATCTAAAATGGGAGAACTACTATCTCGATGACGATCGGGATGAAGCCCAAGGCGGCTCGAGGATTGATCGGGACGATGAACGGCCTTCCTACGAACAGACGCTTGCCAAATCGACCTCGCTCGTCGATCACCTATTGTGGCAATTGGGTCTTTCCATGACGAGCGAAAGAGACAGGAAAATCGGGACGGCGATTATTGGAGAGATCGATGAAAATGGATATCTGGTCTCGCCGCTTGAGGAAATTGCTGCTTCCTTGAATGTTTCCTTAAAGGATGTGGAGCGTGTCTTAACATTGATCCAAGAATTCGACCCGCTCGGCGTCGGTGCGAGAAATCTTAAGGAATGTCTTCAGATCCAAGTCCGGCAAATCGAGCTTTCCGGTTCTTTGGTTGAGACCATTATCAACGATTATCTGCCGGACTTGGAAAAAAAGAGATATCAAAATATTGCCAAATCCTGCGGAGAGACGGTTGAAGAAGTATTGCAGGCCGCTCGGGTCATCGAGCACTTGGAGCCCAAGCCGGGTCGGCCTTATTTTTCATCGGAAAATGTGTATATCCGGCCGGATTTGTATGTCGTGAAATCGGAAGGGAAATTTGTCGTGACGCTCAACGACGACGGTCTTCCGAAATTGAAGATCAGCCCTTATTATCGAAGCCTTCTTCGGTCGAAAGGAACCATAACAGATTCGACGAAAACCTATCTGGAAGAAAAATTCCGTTCCGCACTTTGGCTCGTTCGGAGTATCGAACAGCGCAATCACACGATTCAACTGGTCGGTGACAGTATTGTGAAGTTTCAACAGGCCTTTTTGGAAAAAGGGGTCCGCTATTTAAAACCCTTGATCCTACGTCAGGTCGCCGACGACATTTCAATGCATGAATCCACCGTCAGCCGTGTGACCACCAATAAATATATGCATACGCCGCAAGGCATCTATGAGCTGAAATTCTTTTTTAACACCAGCCTCCCTCGCATCGGCAATAATGACGAGAACCTTTCTTCTATTGCGGTGCGGGAGATGATTCGAAAGATGGTATCCGAAGAAGAACCGTCTCGTCCGCTAAAGGATCAGGAGATCGTCGAGCGTCTCAAAACACAGAATATTGGCATCGCGAGGAGAACGGTGACCAAGTACAGATCTTGGCTCAATATCGAACCGGCAAACCGAAGGAAGAGACCCTGTTAAGTCATGCTAAATCCGATCGGCCCATTCCGGCGATTTGCCCTTGTTCCACATGGAAGCGCCCGCGGACCTTTCATCGGTGAAGTGAAGGAGATGAGTATGGAAGTGATGATTACCGGAAAACAACTCGATATCACCCCTGCACTCAAGGAATATGTAGAAGGCAGGGCGGAGAGGATTAAGAAATATACTTCGAAGGCAACCCAGGTGACCTTTACGCTCAAAGTCGAAAAGTATCGGCACTTGGCGGAGGTGCTCGTTAAAGTCAAGGGTTTCATCCTCCAAGCCGAGCAGGAGACGGATGAAATGTATGCGTCGGTCGACAAGGCCATGACGAAAATTGAAAGGCAGCTGAAGAAGCACAAGGAAAAGCTTTGCGATCATCGACCGCACAACGGCGCCGTATTGCAGGGTCCGAGCACGGCGGAGACATGGGATGCGTCGAACATTAAAAAGCGGAAACAATTTTCGGTCAAACCGATGACACTCGAGGAGGCCGCCCTGCAGATGGATCTTCTCGGAAAAAGTTTTTTTATTTTTGGAAACGAGAAGAATCGTCAGATGAATGTTCTGTATAAGCGAAATGACGGCAGTCTTGGTTTGATCGAACCAACCTATTAGGCCTGGATGGAAAACATGGACACCACGAATGGCCGAAGATAATACATCGGTTCGTCTTGTTATTATCAGCGGCCTGTCCGGTTCCGGAAAAAGCTGTGCCATCAAGTGCTTTGAAGATCTCGGTTTTTTCTGTATCGATAACCTTCCGCCACAGCTCCTGCCTAAATTCGTCCGCTTGTGTCGGGACTCCCGAAATAAAATTCCAAAAGCCGCCATCGGTATCGATATTCGAGAAAGGGATTTTCTCAGACACTTTTTGAATGTGTATGACGGTTTGATCAAAGATGGCGCACAGGTCGAACTGCTTTATCTCCAAGCCCAAAACGAGATATTGCAACGGCGGTTTTCGGAAACCCGACGGCCACATCCGCTGGACAAAGAGGGAAACCTCATCGAAGGGATTGAACGTGAACGGAAAATATTGAAGGATCTTCGAAAACGGGCGGATAAGGTGATTGATACATCCGAATATCATGTGCATCAATTAAAAGAGGTCATTCAATCCTTCTATTTGCAAGAAGGCAATGACATTTATTTTAAGGTGTCTCTTACTTCGTTTGGGTATAAACACGGTACCCCGAGCGACCTGGATCTGCTTTTCGATGTCCGTTTTTTAAGCAATCCCTATTTTGTCGAGGGATTGCGGCCGCTGACGGGGAACGATTTGGACGTACAAAACTACATTTCATCCCTGCCGGAAACGAAGTGTTTCCTGGAAAAATTATACGGCCTGATCGATTTTCTCTTGCCGCTTTACAAAAAGGAAGGTAAGCGATATTTGACAATCGGTTTCGGTTGCACGGGTGGCCGACATCGTTCCGTGACCATCGTGAATCTAATCAAGGCATACATGCGCTGCAAAGGCATCTCTGTGCTCGTTACCCATCGTGATATCGATTTGCCGGATTGAGGCGGTCTTGTATCGTTTATTAAATTAAAGAAGGAAAGTCGAGGAACACATGTCTCACTACGTCGTCGGCATCTCGGGCGCCAGCGGGGCCGTTTATGGCATGACGCTCTTGGAATATCTTCTTCAACAAGGTCATCGCGTCTACCTCATTCTTTCTAAATCCGCACGATTGATCATTCGAGATGAATTGGGTCGTGAATGGGGCCGAAATTTTTTGGAAACGTCTAAGATTCTCGCAGAGCAGTATGCCGATCATGAATTGATTTATTGTAATGAAGACGATATGACGGCGCCGGTTGCAAGCGGTTCGGTTCACACGGATGGGATGGTCATCGCTCCCTGTTCCATGAAAACTTTGGCGGGGATTTCTCATGGATATTCATCAAGCTTGATCGAGCGCGCCGCCGATGTGACTTTAAAAGAGAATCGCCGGCTGATCCTGGTCCCCCGGGAAACCCCTTTAAGTCAGATTCATCTGAATAACATGCTCAACATGGCGCGCATGGGTGCAACCCTTCTGCCCGCCATGCCGGCATTTTATAATCAGCCGAAGACCATCGAGGATATGGTGCATTTTATTGTTGGGCGCGCCCTGGATCTTCTCGGCGTAAAGAATCAAATCTATACCCGATGGACGGCGCAATGAAGTATTCATTTCGCCTCGCAATTGGCTTATGCCGGGTTTTTCTTTTTCTACTTATCGTATCGTGCCAATCCGTCCATAACGAGAAACCGTCAATGGATTGGGCGGATGTGACGCTCAATGCAACCGGTGTCGGCCTCATGACGGATGGCTGGTCGATTGCTGAAAGAATACAAGCGATCCAACGGGCGAAAATGGATGTGTACACACAGCTGGAATCACAGATCATGGAAATAGAGACCGATACGCGAAGTAAGATAGCGGATCTTTCCAAAAAAGACGAGACCCTGCAGTTGAAGATTACCGCCTTTATTCGTGGCGCAAAAATCATACGCACCGAGAACGACGAAAAAGGCGTTGTCATTGTTGCAGAGTTATTTTTGGGGGAAGGGTTCAAGGCGACGGTTGGATTGGCGAAGAAGCGGCAAAAACCCGTTTCGAATCAGGCTGGCCGGAATCCATTGCCGCGGTGAGTGTTTTGCTGTCACAGACCGGGTTTATAACTGTTTAATGGTAAAAATTCCCTGCTTTTTAATCTCTATTCTACGACACGAATTTTTTATTTCCTCTTTAAACAACTAAATTAATCAATGAAACCTAGAAAGTTTCTATGCGCCTTGACATGCACAAAGGTGTAAGTATACTTACTATCATAAACCTCTCGGTATCTTAAAAGGATTTTTCCAGGTGTCCAATCAGAAAATCAAATACAAAACAAAAGAGGTTTGTGCGCTGTTTGATATATCGAAAGCGACTTTATTCCGATGGGAATATGAAGGACGGATATCGGGTGTTCAACGAGATTGGCGAAATTGGCGTTTGTATTCTCAACGGAATATAAGCGAAATTAAGAAGATTATCTCTAAAAAATCAAAAAAAAAAAGGAGCGCTGAATCGTAATGGGTTTTTCTTTTTTGCCGCGACCAAAAGGCCTTATTGGATTGGATATCGGCTCCGGTGCGATTAAGATGGCGCAATTGGAAAAATCCGGAAAAGGATATCGGTTGCAAAAGTTAGGAATGAAGACGCTTGACTCCGAAATCATCGTCGATGGCACGATCATGGATGCCGGACGGGTCATCGAGATCATCAAGGAACTTTTGGGAGAGCAAGCCGTCAAAACGACCGATGTCGCTTTTGCCGTCTCCGGTCATTCCGTGATCATTAAAAAAATAAAACTGCCCATGATGTCGGAAGACGAATTGGAAGAGTCTATTAAATGGGAGGCCGAACAATATATTCCCTTCGATATCAACGACGTGAATATCGACTTTCAAATATTGGAATCTTTTGACGAGCCAGAGGTTCAGGACCAAATGGACGTATTGCTTGTGGCCGTCAAAAAGGAAAAATTATCCGAATACACCTCCGTTGTGATGGAGGCCGGCCTGGAGCCCGTTGTCGTCGATGTGGATGCATTTACGCTTGAGAATATGTTTGGCGTCAACTATGAAGTGAAAGAGGGCGAAGTGGTTGCGCTGGTTGATATTGGTGCTAGTATGATGAATATCAACATTGTTAAGGGAGGCCTTTTCGCTTTTACACGCGATATTCCCATCGGCGGAAACCGGTACAACGAAACCATCCAGAGAGAGTTTCATCTCGATCACGAACAAGCCGAAGGAGTCAAAAAAGGGGAAAGCATCGAGGGGGTCGATCAAGATGCTGTCACGAATATTGTCGACCTGCTCAACGAGAAGATCGCCTCTGAGGTGTCAAGGTCTTTCGATTATTTTAAAACGACCTACACCGATGGAAATATCGATCGGATTTTAATCAGTGGTGGAGGCTCGAAAGTTTCAAACCTCACCGCACACCTTTCCGAAAAGCTGAACATACCTGTCGAGGCTGCCAACCCCTTTCGGATGATCGACATTCCCGATACGCTTTTCGATCCGGAATTTGTCGAAGAAATGGTGCCGCTGGCATCGGTTTGCGTCGGCTTGGCCTTACGCAATGTTGGAGACCGTTAAAGTATGATCAAAGTCAATCTCCTGGCGCTCGAAAAAACGAAAAAGACCAAGAAAAAAACACTAAAAAATCCGCAAATGGTATGGGTCTTGATGGCTGGCGTCGCCCTCGTGATCACCTGGTATATCGGCTGGAGTCTCTTGGACAAATCCGTTGAGCGCTTGCGGGCCGAGGAGAAACGCCTTTCCACGGAATTGGCCATGCTGAAGGAGCAAGTCAAGGAAGTCGAAAGTTTTGAGGAAGACAAAAAGAAGGTTCAGGAAAAGATTCAAATCATTCAGCAATTGAGAAAAAATCAGTCGATTCCGGTTTATCTGCTTGATGAAATCAGCAAGCGGCTTCCAAATCGGGTGTGGTTGATCAGCCTCAGCGAACAGGGCGGCACGGTTGATTTAAGCGGAGAGGCCACCACAAATGGTGAAATTGTCGATTTTATTAATAACTTAAAAGATGCATCTGCATTCGGAGATGTGCAAATTATCGAATCGAGACAGAAGACCGTTGCGGACATCCCGGTCTATTCCTTTCGGCTGACTTGGTCCATTCTTTCGTAAGGCGTTTCGACTCATGATTCAAAAGGCGCGAGGATAAATGGATTTTCAATCGGATACACTTAATATCCATAGCCTTAGAAATCTCACGAATAAACAAAAACTCATCATCCTCTCCCTTCTGGTTGCCGTGACGGCGGCGGCTTTTCTTTGGTTCGTATGGATACCCAAAAACGATGAAATTGCCAGGGTCGAAAGAGAACTTTCCAATCTAAACAGCAGTATCAATATCCAGCGTGTCAAGGTCCGCCGACTTCCCGAACTCAAAAAAGAGCACCGTGCGTTGCAGCGTCAGCTGGCCGAGCAGAAGGAACAGCTGCCGAGTGAAGCGGAGATTGAAATCCTACTGAAACAGGTGTCCGAGTTGGGAGGAAAAAGTGGTCTTGATTTTAAGTTATGGAAGCCGGCCCCGAAAAAAGAAGATGCATCCGGGCTCTATATCGAGATTCCGGTCAATATCGAAGTTGTCGGAGGCTATCATTCCGTGGGCACCTTCTTTGACCAGATCAGCAAGCTGAAGCGCATTATCAATGTGTCGGACATCAAGATGTCCTCCCCCAAGCTGCAACAAAATCAGGTGAAAATTCGAACCGTGTTTTCGGCGACGGCCTTTGCCTCCATGGAAAAAGGAAGTGCTGCCGGGGCACCTTCGAAGGGGATGGTCCAATGAAGATAAGACAGTGCATTTTTCAGGTGAAACTTGTCACGGGTATGGTTTTATTACAGGGAGTGCTGTTGATCTCATGCAGCATGGCGGAAACCCCTCCCGCCGTCACGAAGCCGCCGTCTGTTCTTCCCCTTGCTTCCGAAACCTTGACCGCCGAGCCAGAGGAAGCACTTGCCGCAAGCCCTGCTGGGCGTGATGAAGCGATAAAGGCCCCGATTTTTCGCTACGATCCCAAAGGAAGACGGGATCCCTTCAGATCAATTGTCGCTTCCCGAGGAAGGATTAGAAATCCAAGGGCCGGCGAAAATCTTCCGCCTCTGCAGAGAAAAGATATCTCGGAATTGAAGCTGATCGGCATTATTTGGGGTTCTTTGGGACCCAGCGCAATCATTACGGTTCCGACCGGAGAGGGTTATCCGGTCCGCGTCGGGACCCGCATCGGTCTCAATCGTGGAGTGGTCAAACGCATCACGCAAAATGCCGTGGTCGTCGAGGAAACGCACTTGAATATGTTTGGAGAAACCGATAAAAGCGACGTGGTAATGGAACTTCATCCCGATAAGGAGATGTTAGAATGATCGGACAAAAGATCCGGGTGGCAGTGATGGCCGTGATCTCAGGTTTTATCCTATCCTGTACCGTCAAGGGGCCAAGCACAGAGATCGACGCATCTCCGTCCACTGAAATCCAAGAGATTCGCGTGGTGGAAAGAGACGGAAAAAAGGTGATCGAAATTGAGGGTGAAGAACCCATGATTTATACCACTTTTCATCTGGCCGATCCGGATCGTTTGGTCATCGACATGGCCGGCGTGAGTCTTGGGAAATTCAACGAAGACATCCAAATCGAAGAGGGACCCGTTCGCGCGATCCGTCCTTCGACCGGTGGTGGGGACAATGTCGCCCGCCTTGAATTACTGCTGGCAGATTCTGCAGAGGCCGATGTCCGTACGGAAGGATTGAGTCTTGTTGTCGAGGCCACTCCAACGGAAGGCCCACCGAAAGGGTTTCGCTTCTTTGAAGATGAATCGACCGATTCACCCGGTGAGACGCCGGCGGATCTTCCCGAGGAGGAGGATGCGCTTTCCATCGAAGAAGGCCTTGCAACAGGGGCATTGAAAGACGCCGCGCTGCTTACGACGCCGGCAACACTAACGGCACCTCCGGCTTCGGAGGCTTCGGCCGATGAGGTCGTCGAAACGGAAAGCGTCGAGACACCGGGAGACGTGGTGGAAGAGGTGACGGGGGATGACCCTTCGTCCCAGGATCAAACGCCCCTCGCGAGTGCGAAAAGCGTTCACGACATTTCTTTTGTTCAAGGAGACGAACTGGAACTGACCGTCGGTGCCGACGGAAAGTTATCTCCCTCTGTTTTTTTCGTTGATAGCAAACGGCTCGTGATCGACTTGCCCGGTGTTCGATCGGCCATGAAATCGACCACAGTGCCGGCGGATCACGATCTCGTCAAGCAAGTACGGATTGGGAGGCATCCTAAGAAACTTCGCCTTGTCGTCGATTTGGTCGCACCGGTGACCTATGCCTGGGCGCAAGACGGGGGTACATTACGGGTTCGGCTGCAAGATCCCGCCAAACCGGTGGCGGCGCTGAGTACACCGGAGTCGGATACGGCCGAGACAAGGGCGCTCGAAGAAAGTCCGGGGGATCAACAAGGCGATCCAGTAGAAGCGGAACCGCCGTTGGCGGAACCCTCATCAGAAGCCGGCGAGATGTCATCACCCCTTTCTCCTTCCGAACCCGCTGAGACCGTATCAAAGCCCATGGAGATTGCGGGTTCTGATCGTGAAATGATCGAAGAAAAAATGGCGGCTTTGGTGTCGGCTGAAGACACGGGGCTTGAAGGCGCCGTATCGCCTTCCTCCGTTATGCCGCCGATACCGGCGGAGACGCCCGAGGTGATGTCGGAGACGCCCGAGGACCCTGCTGCCGCAAGCGCTTCTCCCAGCGTTACCGAAGAAACCGTTGCGGAAGACGACATGAGGGAAGGTGACACAGGGGAGGAAGACGCCGCAGAGATGAATAAAATGGCTTCCCCTCCCGAGGATGGGCCGGCTCCCGAACAAGAAACGACGGCCCCTCCTCCGGTTCCGGAAACGGCTGAGTTGCCCTCTTTGCCACCGGTGCTGCCCCCCGCTCCGCCATCCGAAAGTCCTGAGCAGGAGGAGGAACCTTCAGAGGCGGATCGGGTGAATCATGTGGAAGCGGTGAAAACGGAGGAGACCGCTGAAAAGAAGGACAACATTCTAGATCAGCTGCGGGAGAAAAAGCCGGTGCCGCCGACCCCCGCACCCGTCAAAGCCCAAGAAATCGAGGTCCCGAAAGAAGGACCGAATTATGTTGGGAAAAAGGTGTCCTTGGATTTTCAAGATGCCGAGATCACCAACGTGATTCGCTTAATTGCCGAAGTCAGTAAGCTGAACTTCGTGATGTCGGAAGATGTCAAAGGAAAGGTGACCTTAAAACTCACGAACGTGCCCTGGGACCAAGCGCTCGCCATTATTTTGGAAATGAACAACCTCGGTCAGGTTCGGGAGGGGAATATCATTCGCATTACGACGATGGCGAATCTTGCCAAGCAGCGCGCGGAAGCGGCCGCGGCCAAAGAGACGAAGATCAAGGCGGAGGATCTCTTTACCCGTGTTATCTATGTCAACTACGCCAAAGCGGGGGACATGAAATCCTTGTTGGAAAAACTACTCTCTCCACGGGGAGAGATTATGGTCGATACGAGAACGAATTCGATTATTGTGAAGGATATCCACAGTAATTTAGACGGGGTTGAAGGTTTGGCCACGCGCCTCGACACCAAGACGCCCCAAGTCCTCATCGAAGCCCGCATTGCGGAGGTAAAACCGTCCTTCTTGAAAAGTTTGGGGATTAAATGGGGCGCCGACTTCAAGGCGACGACCGGAGGCAATCTCATCGGGATCGGCAATGCCGAAGTGACCTCTCCGGTCAATGCGCCGGTGCCGGACTTCGCCGTGAACCTGCCGGCGAGCACCAGCCTGGGGGGCATCGGGTTTACCTTCGGACGGTTTACACAAAATCCGTTCACGCTCGATCTGCGTTTGTCCGCCGGTGAAACCCAGTCCTTGACCCGCGTCGTTTCGACACCGAAGATCATGGTCCTGGACAATCATGAAGCCTTGATCGAACAAGGGGAGTCGGTTCCTTTCTCGACGGTGTCTCAAGAAGGGACACAGGTGCAATTCATCGATGCCAACCTGACCTTGCGGGTCACCCCCCATATCTCTCCCGACGGCGGGATCTTGCTGGATGTCCATCTCACTAAAAACGAGGCCGGCATTCCACCTCCCGGCGCGCCGGGGCCTCCCATTTTCAAAAAGGAAGTGACCACCAATGTCTTGCTGATGGATGGCGAGACCATGGTGATCGGCGGTATCTACGAAACAACGAAGACGGAATCGGAGGGTGGTATCCCATGGCTTAAAGAGATCCCGGTGATCGGGTGGCTTTTTAAGAACAAGGAATCCCGGGAGGACACCTCGGAACTCCTCGTGTTTTTAACGCCGAAGGTCATGGACTAAATGTGGGTAAAAACATTGTTTTGCTTGGGTTTATGGGAACGGGAAAGAGTATTATCGGGAGACGTCTGGCTGTGGAACTACAATACCGCTTTATTGATACCGACCGCCTGATCGAGGAAAGATGCAAAAAGTCTATCCCTGAAATCTTTTTGGACGAAGGGGAACCTTATTTCCGGAAATTGGAATCGGAAGTCGTATCGGAGGTAGCCGACTTGAAAAACCATGTCATCGCCACCGGTGGGGGAGTCGCATCGAATCCCACGAATTTGGAAGTGCTGGAAAAATCGGGGGTCTTGGTGACCTTGAGCGCCCGCCCGGAGGTGATTTTAAGAAGGGTCCAGCGGCGCGCCGGGAAACGGCCTTTATTAAAAGGGACGAATCCCTTGGAGACCATCAACCGTTTGTTGTCGGAACGGGAAGCCGGCTACCGGCGGTCCGCTATTCATATCGATACTTCGGATATCCGTGTGGAAGAGAGTGTGCATCGCATCGTCGACCGGGTTTCCGAATGGGTCGGACCTTCCGTTTAGTCCTTTCGTGCAGGTGGAGCGCATATATGTGGATTTGGGTGAAAAGAGCTACGAAGTCCTCATCGGACACGGCGCCATCGACCGGCTGGGAGGGTATCTCCGAAAGATTTCAATACAAGGACGGATCGCAGTGATGACGCATCCGAAGATCAATCGACTCTATG
The DNA here is from genome assembly GCA_046756925.1 of Nitrospiria bacterium. Lineage (GTDB taxonomy): Bacteria > Nitrospirota > Nitrospiria > SBBL01 > JAADHI01 > JAJDBU01. Next base: position 7,722 of record JBHHXH010000031.1, on the reverse strand, counting down.
GCGAGCGGGTTCGAAAGAGTTTGCGTGTGGCCGGCTACGATCCGCTCACGATCGAAATGCCGGCTGGAGAACGCTATAAAACCCCTCGGCAGATCGGAAAGATATACGATCGGTTAATCGCCAATCGTTTCGAGCGCTCCGACACCCTCCTCGCGCTCGGTGGCGGAGTGGTCGGCGATATGGGCGGTTTTGCCGCGGCGACCTACTTGCGTGGGATTGCCTATATTCAGTGTCCCAGCACCGTGGTTGCGCAGGTCGACGCCAGCATCGGCGGCAAAACGGGTGTCGATCATCCGAAGGGCAAGAACCTCATCGGGGCCTTTCACCACCCGAAATTGGTTTGTTCCGATCCGATGGTCTTAAAAACCCTCGCCAAACGGGAATACTTGGCGGGACTGGCGGAGGTCATTAAATACGGCGTTATCTCCGATGCGGATTTTTTTAGCTATCTCGAATCCAACACAGCGGCCATTCTTGCGCAAGATCCGGATGCGCTTCTGCATTGTATCCATCGCTCGTCGGTCATCAAGGCGGAGATTGTCGAAAAAGACGAACGGGAATCGGGCCTTCGCAAGATTTTAAATTACGGCCATACCTTCGGTCACGCCATCGAAACCCTCACGGCTTACCGGCGCTTCAGGCATGGAGAGGCGGTAGCGATCGGTATGGCCTGCGCGAGCCGTCTGGCCCATCGCTTGGGTTTCTTGAAGAAACAAGACGTCGACCGTCAGATCGACCTCTTTGAGGCTTTTGGTTTGCCGAGCGAGTTGCCGAGTTTTCAATCGGAAGATATACTGAATGTGATGGCGCGCGATAAAAAGGTGGTCGGCGGAGAGATATATTTTGTATTGCCCGAGAAGATTGGGGCCGTTCGCGTGGCTGCGGTGGATAGAAAAACCTTAAAGGCTCTTCTGACCGCTTTGTAAACTACTTTAGGAGTCTCGAATGAGAAAGATGCTCATACTCATTTCTCTGTTTTTTGCGATTACCGGTTGTGGGGATAACCCTCCGCAGGATGCGGTCGTCACCGGGCCGGCAGACGGCACCTTCGAAGTGGGGATTTCTTCAGTCTCGTCTCCGGTGCGATGGCGTCCTTTGGACTTTACGGTCAGAAATGAGGATGGGGTGGCCCTTCCCGATATCGAGATCGAGTTTTTTTCGACGGGAATTGCGCAGTTGACCAATTTGGATGGAAATCTTCTAGCGAATCCGAGCGGGTTTAAAACGAAGACCGATGATCGTGGGGTTGCCAGGTCGGCCATCACGATGGAGATACCCGGTTGCGGCGGCGGCACGACGGATATTGTGGTCACCGGCGGCGTACTGGGTACGGTCGGCTCTTCTTCTCACAATTTCTTGGCCACAGTGACAAGAAAGTGTTCGACTGGTGGACCCTGAGTGTGATGCGAGTATAAGATCGCTCGTATTCTAGGGATTTTTCCCTTCTGTGCCGGTCGAGGGTTTTTCCTCGAAGATCCTTCGGATGACTTCTTCGACCTCCACCTCCTCGACCGAAAGGTCTTCGATCGGCAGGTCGCCGAGCAATCGATGGGTGGTCTGGGTGACTTCCTTTTTCTTGACCTTTAAAACCGCATGGTGGGCATCCCACTCCACCACGCCCGCCAATCCCTCCGGAGGACTCGCCGATTGCGCCTCCTCAAAACGGATCTTGATAATCTTGTGGTCCACATAACGGTTTGATAAGGCTTCGAGTGGCCCGTCGTAAACAATTTGCCCGTGATTGATCACCAGGATCCTTTTGCAGAGCGCCTCCACATCCTGCATGTAGTGGCTGGTGAGCAGCACGGTGGTCTTTTTACGGTGATTGTATTCCTTGATAAAGGCCCGGATCTTTTCCTGCGAGATGACATCCAAGCCGATGGTCGGTTCGTCCAAGAAGAGCACGCGGGGCTGATGCAGGAGGGCCGCGACCAGTTCGCACTTCATCCGCTGTCCCAATGAAAGCTGGCGTACCGGCACATCCAGCAGGTCTTTTAAGTCGAGCAGCTCCACCATCTCTTCGATGGTCCGTTGAAAGACAAGGGCGTCGATTTGATAGATGTCCCGGTTCAGGAGGAAGGACTCCGCAGGGGGCAGATCCCACCAGAGCTGATTCTTCTGCCCCATCACAATCGCGAACTGCCGCTGGTAGGCGCGATTGCGCTCCCAGGGTGTATAGCCCAAGACGGAGACCTCCCCGGCGGTGGGGTAAAGGATACCGGAGAGCATCTTCAACAGGGTGGTCTTGCCCGCGCCGTTGGGGCCGAGAAAGCCGACCAGCTCGCCTTCCTCCAGTGAAAACGAAACCGCCTTCACAGCGTGTTTGAAAAAGGACTCCCGCCAGAAGAGCCCCTTGATCGAACCGAGTAGTCCGGCCTCTTTCCGTTGCACCTTGAAGGACTTGCTCAGTCCCTTCACTTCAATCACAGACATCATAAACCCGTGCTGGGTTAACAGTTGGCGGTTAACGGTTTATCGATTTTCCGCCCTTGCTGTCAACCGTAAACCGGCGAGCGGTTTTTCAACTGCTCGCCGAACTGTAATAGTGGAGGCTCCAACTCCAAATCGACAAGGACAGTGTCAGCAGGACGACCGCTATGCCGATCGATAGCAGAATCAAAGCCCCATCGGTCCGCCCGGCCAGAATGGATGCGGGCGTGGTGGCGATGAGGCTGCTCGGTACGATGAAGGTAAAGAATCCCTTTCCGAGGCCGTGATAGATCTCGCGTGGGTAGCGCGCTGTATTCATAAAATAATAGACCACGGTATTGAGTTCCTGCGACTTTACCAGCCAGAAGACCAGGCTGTTGACCATCAGGCTGAAGGCGTAATAGATGGCCAGAGAGTTGAGCAGCATCAGTAGATAAAAGGGCACGCTGATCCAACTGGCGGCATCGAGATGGGTGAAGCCATAGGCGACGAGGAACATCCCCATGAGGCCCTCGCCCAAACTTTCTGTGAGCGACACATGGCGGAAGGCAAGATGCACACAGGCGGCCATGGGTGAAGTGAGCATGACATCGAAGTTCCCGGTTCGCACATATTCGCCCAATTGCAGGAAGCCCTGCCGAAAGGTCAGGTAGGCCAGCTCCCGGACAACGCCGACCGACCCCACCAAAATCAAGGTCTGGTGAAAGGTCCACCCCCCGATGGCCTCGACGTTGCCGTAAACGATCGCGAAAAAGAGGACATTGACTCCCATGAAAAAGATATCCATCCCCATTGCAATGGCGAAGTTGGCGCGGTAGATCAATTCGTTTTTCAGATTGTGCGACAGGAAGGTCCAATACAGACGCAAGTAGCGGGCTACCCGTTCCGTGAGCCTATTTTCCGACGGCTTCATAGCGCTTGATTCCACGTTGCAGGCCGATGCGAAGGACGATGTAGAGCGTAATCACCCAGATAGAGGCGATAAAGAAACCCTGCATCGGCTGGGACTCCTTTTCCAAAAAGATCTGGATCGGGAAAAAAACCAAAAAACGAAAAGGCAGAGCTTTTGCGATGGTCTGAAAGGTCTCCGGAAAAAGGTCGAGCGGCAGAAGGGCCCCTGCGAAGAAAAAGATGCCGTACTGCAGCATATATTTGAATGAGTTGACCTGCACCAGCCAGAAGGCGAGGATGCCGATGGCGAAGTCGAATTCGAAGGCGAGGATGCCTCCCAACACGAGGGAGATCAAAAAGAACACAAGGGTCGATCCCCGACTGGGCAACGAGATATGGGCGATTAAGATAAAGGACAGAATGATTCCAACGACCGAGATCATCAAGGCCTCGAACAGCTTGCCGGAGAGGTTGATGGTAAACCAATAATTGAGGTAGTTGAGCGGTTTGACCAGGAAGTTCGAAAAGGTTCCCTCCCGAATCTCGTCCACGATATCCCAGCTGATATAGGAGAGTACCATGCTGTTGATCATCAGCTGAAGAAGGTAGTAGGTGATCAAATCGGAAAGGGAATATTCTCCCAGTGTTTGCGCATCCCGATAAATGGCATGCCAAAGGTAGAGGAGGACCGAGATATGCAGCAGGTTTCCGAGGATGGAGATAAAGGTTGGCCCGCGGTACTGCAAGGCATTCTGCCAATTGACTCGAAAAACCGTCCAGTATTTTCGCATTTAGGTATTATAGTGAAATAATGGAACAAGATCTACGTTCACCCAATCCAGTCGGGTTTTCAATCCCATGAACAAACATAGGGGTGTGCAGACGGGTGCGGGCCGATATATCTACAGACTGTGGAATATCTCACCAATCGGTATATTCCCTCTGTTTCTATCGTATTGAAATGGTTGTATTCGTAAAATCCGAGATCCCAAGATGAATCGGCATCCCTTTTGCTTTTTTTATTGTATTCCAAGCATTGGGCACGCAGGAAAAAGTGATGGCATTGTGGAAAAGAAACCAGGCACTCGATGGGGAAGATGTGCATTTTAAAGTAAAAACTGATGAAAACGTGGGATGCGCCTCGGTGGTTTCTACGAAGTGAGATGAGGTGATGAAGAACGATTGTCTGAAGGGGGAATACAATGAAAACAAAAAAAAGACGACAATGCATAGGATTGATCGGTTTGGGGGTGTTTCTCATTTCTGGAGTGTGTCTATCCGATGCCAAAGCCCGGACAGGGCCGAGCTTTGCCGGAGAGACCATGAGTGATCATGCCTTGTTCAGAGAGATTGAACGGCAGGAGGCGTCCGCACCGCCTCTTCAGGTTTGGAACTTGAGTCCTCCGGAGGCGAAGGGAGCGAAATTGAATTGGGCAACTTCAGAGATGGTGAAAGCGGTGTCCGCTACCATCCGGGGAGAAGATAGCGGTCCGATTCCGGGCAATGCGATCAACATCATTCGATCGGCAAAGGGATACGGCCATGTGGATGATTTTCGATTGGCGTTGACCCTCTTGTCGGAAGAGAAAGAGATGTCGTTTGCACACCTCCTGGCGGACCCGATAACGCCGGCAGCCTTCTCCATAGCACGCAACTATAGCGGATCCGGGTTGGGTGTTATTGTGAAATACGGTTTCTTCAGCCTGACGGCCTATGTGATGTGGATGCTCTCCTGGGGAGCGATCTATCTCGAACACCATCCTAAAGAGGGGGAAGAGCAACCCTACGAATATCCATTGGCGGCTTAATGAGCGTGTAAAAAGAAAGCCGACTCAGGTCTTTGGATATTTTTAAGAATGTTTGGACTACCGGTAAAATGTAGGAGGGACTGCCGTATATTTTTATAGGCTGTTATTTAAGAAAATGAATCAAAGGGGTTCTGATTTTTAAAGATAGGAAAGGGAAATATATGTCTTACGGAGCCTTAGCCCTTAGGCGGCCTCGGCAAAAACGGCGCGTTCAAGACTGTCCCAAAAATTTTTCCGGTAGTCCAAGGAGCGCATGACGCCTTCTCGAAGCCTGTTCTGGGATTCGACGGTTTCGACATGCCGGACGATCAATTTGTTGAAGACAACGGCATGCTCCTCGTCTTGTACGATGTGAAAGGCAAAATACTCGATGGCCTCGTCGCTCAGTTCCAGATTGTTTTTGAAACCTTGGATGAGGTATTTAAACATGGTCGGGATGGCGAATTCGTGCGCCGGCCCGACCACTCCCAATCCGAAGATAAAATCCTCTTCTCGGGTCATTTCCAGGTGTGCTTCAATATATTGTACAACCTCCGGCAGGAACTTTACCCGCCCCCATGATTCTTCGGGCAGACCGAGTCCTTTTAAGAAATTTCGATACAAGGCGGGGTGACTCCTAAAAATAGTATGCTGGCCGAACTCGTCGTCAAAAACGGCTCTAAAAAGCCCGGCAGCATCCTGATCGGGAATTTTGGGAAGGAGGTTGGTCATGTAGTTGACGAAAATCCGGACGAGCTGGTAATGCTGCAGGCCGAAGGTCTGAATTTGGGATACGGTTAATTTTTCCGAGGCAAAACGCTTGAGGAAGGAATGATGGACCGCTTCATGGCCCAAAATTTCTTCCTCAAGCGTTTGCATAAATACTTGTGGGTTCAATGGAAGGTGTGACTCAACTGGTTACCGAGAAAGTGAGGGGGGGTATCAATTCTAATAACCCATCCCAATGAACTTGCCCTTGGCCTCTTCCAACAAAGCGAGGGAGATTTCCGACTCACCCCGCTCTTTCGCCATGCGTTCGATCTCTTTTTTCGCCATCGGACGAACGAAAGCCGGAATATTGTCAAGATGCCGCTCGGCCTCTTCGGACCACGCCAAATCTCCGGGATCGTTTTTAGACGCATCCATGACCTCCGGCGTGATGGTTGCGATGTTGTTTTTGCGAGCATAATTTTCGATGCCCATCTTGATCATGGGTCGCATGAACGAAGGGATTTTTTCAACCCGTTCTTCCGCTTCTTTCGACCATATGAGGGCTTCCTGTGGTGTGTCTTTTTCCGCAGCGCCGCTTCCCATCTGGGCCATCATGCTCGAAAAGGGGCAAGTGCCTTCTCCCGAGCTTTCCGATTTGGCCGTTTCCGCCTTCAGCATGGCTTGCTGCGCGCTGGGAGACGGCGTTTTCTGCACCGTTTCCGGTGTTTCTTTCAGGCTGTCCCGGGTGAGTTCCATCGGTTGGGCTTCCGCCGTTTTTCCACCGAGTTTGACGCCCAAGGCTTGGACCATGGCCGTTTCGCCTGGGTTGGTGACCATCGCAACCCTGGCCTCGCAGGTCGGGCAGGCAAACATGACACCAAGCGATTGCTCTCCTGGATTTTGTACCTTTTCAAAACCCATAAAACTCTCGCACTTCATACATACAAATTTCATAAGATCCTCCGTTACGCTTTTTGCGCCATGATTTTCTTCGACGCCAGAAATGTTTCGATTTGTTCCACAACGTCCATAAAACGTTTTGTAATTGGGTGGTCGTCCGGAAGGGGGCTGCCGCTGTCGCAGGCCTTCGATAATTGACGATCGAAGGGAATTTTCGCGAGAAGCGGCAGATCGAGTTCTTGGCAGATGTCTTCGCATCCCCCTTCAAATAAAGGAACCATCGTCCCGCAGTCCGGGCAAAGGCCGCCACTCATATTCTCGATGAGTCCGATCATGGGAAGACCGACATCCCTGGCATAGCTGATCGATTTTTTGACGACCGTTTTGGTCACTTCCGACGGTGTGGCCACCACGACGGCGCCATCCAGCTCCGGGATTAACTGCGCGATGACGGGGGGTTTGTCGGCCGCGGCTCCTGGGGGAAGGTCTATGAGAAGATAGTCGATTTCACCCCAGACGATGTCGGCGAGAAATTCCCGTATCACATTCATTTCCATGAGACCGAGCCAAACGGGAGACAGTTCCATGGATCCTTTCCATCTCACGGGAGAATCGTCCTGTTTTAAGAAGAAATCCATGGAGGCAACTTTCATTTGATAGGGGCCGATGGGCGGTATGGCGCCCTCCGGGGTCATTTCGAACTTTTCCTTCATCCCGAGCATCTTGGGAATACAGGGTCCATTGAGGTCGACATCCAAGAGACCGACCCGGTGTCCCCGGCGGGCGAAGGCCAGCGCCAAATTGGCGGTGGTCATGCTTTTTCCAACCCCGCCCTTGCCGCTCATGACCACCATTTTTCGCTTGATCTTGCCCATTCGAAGCTTGACTTGAAGGGAATTATCCACAAGCTGCTTCATGACTTTGGCATCGTCCCGGTACTTTAGTTTTCCAAGAATCGTTTTGAGATCTTTTTCTTTTGTCATCGTAAGGTTTCCAATGAAGG
>JBHHXH010000030.1:0-29646 GCA_046756925.1 Nitrospiria bacterium | reverse complement strand
ATCAGCGAATGGGTTCAGCCCCGAAAAAAGTTAAACGTACTAAAAGACAATCCCGACAACCGAGTCTTGGAATGCGCCCTTTCAGGAAAAGCGGATTATATCGTGACGGGAGATCGTGCGATGCTCGGCCTTGGAAAATTCCGCGGCATTCAAATGATTTCGTTGAAGGACGATTTGGAGCTGTCATCACCTGAAGTTGAAAAATGAGGCGTAAAGGTATAGATTTCGCTTTCATTCTTGAAGGGAAGATTTAAGAGAAAATTAAATGAAAGTCAAATATTTTGAGGATACGGATATACTGCATGTCCAATTGTCGGATGCCCCTATCGCGGAAACCAAAGAAATGAACGAAAACTTTTATATCGATTTGGATGCCGAAGGAAGGTCGTCGGCCCCACCATCGAACACGCAAAAGCATCCTCCGGGAACTTCGATTTTTCTTGCGAGACTGTAGCGGCTTGAAAAGCGAACAAGAGTAGATCTGTTTTTGGACATTTTATCGTCTCCAAAAAATCAGTAGCAGACCCCTCCCTCCTTGACACCCTTTTTTCTAACTCCCTTGACAAATCGATTTTAATTCCAGTATATGGTAGTCATATGACAACCATCACATAAAGAAGGAGAAGCGGAGTTTATTATAGTTTTTGCTTCTAAACTTCGTAGACAAGTACGTAATTTTTTATATCCGAGGTCCCAATTGAACTATGATAATCGGGTGTATGGCACCAAAATCGACGAAATTGATCCCTTCTTTAAGGCAAAACGCGAATGGTCAAAAGTTAAGGACAAAATTCTCGGAAGCTACATTAATATGTACCTTAAGACGATTTATCGTCGAGGCCGCCCGATTATCATTGTAGATCCCTTTTCTGGTCCTGGCCAATTCGGTGACGGATCGGATGGATCACCTTTGATTATCACCAAAGAAATTGAAAAATTGACTAAACTTGGAGTTGAAATTAAGTCTATATTTTCTGATGTCCAACCTGCCCACCGGATTGCTCTAAAAGGGTGTATAGAAGAATACATCCAAAAGGGCATAGCAGAGAAACCATTGGATAACTTTACTGATGCCCTCACGCGAGCCCTAGCAATAGGAAAACGATCGACCTTGTTTTTCTACTTAGACCCATATGGAATAAAAGATTTGGAATTCGAAACCGTTAAGCAAATTTATGAAAGAAATCCATATCAGAGTACCGAAGTACTCATTAATTTTAGTTATAAGACCTTTATGAGGATGAGTGGCAATTGGTCATATGATGATTCCAGCGATACGGAAGCTGCCAAGGTTAAACAGGGGAAAATAGATACAACGAATCGCGTTATGGGCGGGGATTATTGGATTGAAATCATAACTGATCCGACACTCGATAAAACCCAGAGGGAAGACAAAGTAGTAGACGCCTACATGAAGCACGTAAGAAAATATTTTACGTATACCCATGCAATACCCGTGAAAGAACTCGATGACTCTGAGGGATCGATTCCACGTGACAATATTGCAAAATACCACTTGATTTTTGGTACGCGTAGCCCACGAGCTGTTGTTTACATGAACGATGCAGCCTATATTGCGTTGAAACCGTATTTCAAACAATTTGAAAAAGGACTATTATTTCCCATGACCCCATCCCGCTACCAGCCAACGCCACTGGAAACGGTTAAGGAGGAAATACTTGAGATTGTTGATGCTAGGCCATTGAAGAGACCAGATATATATGAAAAGATCGTTCCAAAATTTTTCCTAGAGTATAGGTCTAAAGAATACCGTGCCATAATTGATGACATGACCTTTAAAGAAAGACGGTTGTTTCCAGATCCACGAACACTTAAGAAAAAAACCCAATTGAATAATAATACGCTCCTTTCTAGCAAGCCCTGGCCTGGAGGTATAAATTCATGAGCTTTAATTCAGAAATTGAGTGGACCGACTCAACATGGAATCCTGTGACAGGATGTACTAAAGTCAGCCCTGGATGTAAACATTGCTATGCCGAGGTTTTCGCTGAACGCTGGCGCGGTATTCCAGGCCACCATTATGAACAAGGTTTTGACCTCCGGCTCTGGGCAGAACGTCTTGACTTGCCCTTAGCCTGGAAGAAACCAAGGACGATATTTGCAAACAGCATGAGCGATCTTTTTCATGAGGAGGTCCCGCTATCCTTTATTAAGAAGGTATTTCGAACAATGGAAAAGGCCTCGTGGCATACCTTTCAAATCCTTACAAAACGATCAGAAAGGATGTTAAGGCTAGCACCAAAATTAAACTGGCCTTCCAATATGTGGATGGGAGTCTCCATAGAAAACAACAAGTACCTGTGGCGTGCTGACCATCTCCGAGAAACTCCTGCTGCTGTAAAATTTTTGTCATTGGAGCCTTTACTTGGCCCGCTCAGCGCCATCAATCTCTTCGGAATCGATTGGGTAATCGTTGGAGGAGAGAGTGGACCAGGTGCTCAACCGATGGATCCCCAATGGGTGATAGACATTCGAGACAGGTGTATTAAGAAAGATGTTCCTTTCTTCTTTAAACAGTGGGGGGGGGTACAAAAGAAGCGGACCGGTCGGATTCTCGAAGGACGAACCTGGGACGAAATGCCAAATAGGAACCTATTGGAAGCATGATCAGAAAATGACAACCAAAGAAACTAAATGGTAACAACTTCTATTTTCAAAAAAGATCACTTTCCTGCCTCTCCTTAAAATTTCAATTTTTAAATTCTCTTATCCCCCCTTGACAAACCAGCCCCGATTTTCTATATTGGTAGTCAAATGACTACCTACTCTTTAACAGCGAAACAAAAGGCGGTGTTGGAGCTGATTCGCCGGACGATTGAGGCGCAGGGCTATCCGCCCTCGCTACGGGAGATTGCCGCGCATTTCCGGATGGTGGGGACGCGGGGGGCGGAAAAACACCTGCTCGCGCTAGAGAAAAAGGGCTACATCCGCAAAGGCCGCGGGGCGCGTGCCCTGGAAGTGGTGGGGCAGAAATACAGTCGGCCCCTGCCCATTCTCGGCAAGGTGGCAGCGGGGCAGCCTCTCTTGGCGGAGGAAAACCGCTTAGGCAAGCTCATGGTCGATCCTTCCATTGCCCGATGCGACAACGCCTTCCTGCTGAAGGTCAAAGGCGAAAGCATGATCGATGCGGGCATCCTCGACGGCGACCTCGTTCTGGTGAAACCCCAGCCCGATGCCGAGTCGGGCGAGATCGTCGTCGCCATGGTCGAAGGCGAGGCCACGGTGAAACGGCTGATTAAAAAGCGCAAGCAAATCGTCCTGCAGCCCGAAAACCCGGCCTTCTTCCCGATTGTGATGACGGGAAGAAACGGCACCCTGCAGATCATTGGCAAGGTGGTCGGCCTCATCCGCCTGAATGTTTGAAAAATACAGTTGACTGTTCGCAGCTCACGGTTGCCGGTTTTTAAGGCCTTTATATTTCAACTGCTAACCGTAAACCCTCAACTGTAAACTGTATTCAAGAAAGGTTTATTTAAAATGTCTGCGCGATTCGATTTAGACTCCCCCTTTCAAGGCCCGCCCCTTTCACTGATTTCGGATGCGAAGGGCGGCATCTTTTTGTTCTACGGCGACTCGGCCCTCTTCGGCCTCGCGCCCCTGCTTGCCGGATGGCGGCTCAGCCGGGGCGAGCGCGTGTTGTTTTTAGACGGCGACAACCGCTTTAACCCCTATCCGCTTGTTGAATTGGCAAAAGAGATCGGCCACGATCCAAAAAACTTCCTCTCTTCCCTTTTCATTTCGCGCGCCTTCACCTGCCACCAAATGGGTTCGCTGGTCTTGAACCAATTGCAAAGCGGCCTGACGACACGTCACCCGCGCCTCGCCATCCTTTGCGCGCCCCTGGAAACTTTTTACGACGAGGCTGTCCCTTTCATTGAGGCCAAGAATCTCCTGCTCCACATCGTCGCCGCACTTAGGCGGCTCGCGCCGGACCGGATCTTCGTGATTCTTTCGCCCTTTCCCCAAAAATCGGCAGGCCGGCGGACCTTTTTTCTCTCGCACCTTAAAACAACCGCAGGACGTATTTTTCGAGTGGATCGGACACGCGATACACTTCAAAGTGCTGTCCGTATTACAGAAGAAAAACCCGAAGCGGGCCAGTGGGTCTTTCCCATCGAAATGCCCAAGCCAGCGCATGTGTACCGATATTAGAGAATTTGCAAAAGCATCGTCATCTCGACCAAAAAGAGAGATCTTAAGATTTTTCACTCCGTTCGAAATGACATGGTTGAAAGCTTACTTAAAGGACAAACGATTGCTCCTCTATAGTTCTCACTCCAAAATAAAAGAAAGTTTTTTTATTTGGAGAGATCGGATCAAAGGCGATGCCTGTGGGTAGAACACTTGCCACTTTCACACGACTGATCGCGCAAGAGGTCAGCGCATGGACTACTTTCCGTCGTGCCTTGCGGAGGGAAGACCAGGAAATTCTCGATACCCTCTTCCAGGCCGCCAAGTACCACGTTGCCGCGGGCAGTTACGCTTCAAAGGCCAGCCCCTTCGAGGCGATGGTCGTGGCCATGCTGATCGAGGCCTACAAGTGCAATCGTCAACTCGAAAAACGGGTGGCGCTTCTTGAAAAAGAAAAAAACAAAGTGGATGATCAACAAAACGCTCATAGGCTGGATCTTTGACCTCTATCCCATTGATGGCGGGATGCGTTTGTGGCTCATCGACACGGCGGGGAAGAAACACCGGCTCTTCGATGCCTTTGTGCCGGCCTTCTACATCGGTGGACCACCTGCCCGGCTGCGCGCCTGTTGCGCCTTTCTCGCCAAACTCAAGTTGCCCCTTCGCATCGAAAAATCGGAAGGCATCGAGTTTTATTCCGGCGAGACCATCCCCGTCCTTCAGATCACCGTTTTCAATCCCCTTCACTTTAACAAAGTCGTGCAATGGGTCATTGCCCTCGAAAATAAAAAAGGGTATGAGAATGGCACACTCGCGCTCTACAACTGCGATCTTTCAATACCTCAGATGTATTGTTTTTCCAAAGGCGTCTTCCCTTTCGCCTTTTGCGAAATCGAAAAGAAATCGGACGGCGCCATGGTTAGCATCGATATAAAGGATTCCATTTGGGATACCGACTATACGATTCCGCCCCTTGCTATCCTGCAGCTTCGAATGGAAGGAGAACGTATCCGGCCGGACCATACAGGCCCGCGGGCTTTGGAGATCGAAATCGATGGACAGTGCCGCACACTCGCGGGGAACGATGATAGGATCATTGTCGAACAGTTTAACCGCATCCTCGAACAATACGATCCCGACCTTATTCTCTCGGAATGGGGCGATCCTTACATCCTGCCGCAATTGATGCGTAGTGCCAAGCGAATCGGCCTGCCACTTGCGCTCAATCGAAAGCCGCGCTACAAGGTGCAAAGAAAAAAGGAACGGTCCTATTTTTCTTACGGGGCCATCGTCCATCGATCCGAAACGCGCCTGCTCTTCGGACGCTGGCACATTGATCGTTATAATTCTTTCTTGGTCGGACACACCCAACTGGAAGGGCTTTTCGAGTTTTCGCGGCTCTCTAAAATCCCGGTGCAACATATGGCACGGACAACGACGGGCACGGGTATCACATCGATGCAGATGGACGTGGCCTTCCAAGATGGGATCTTGATCCCCTGGCGAAAGCGACAACCCGAGGTTTTCAAGAGCGCGAGTCAACTCTTGCTGACGGACAAGGGCGGCCTCACCTACGCACCCAAGCTGGGGCTTCACGAATCGGTCGGCGAGATCGACTTCGCCTCGATGTATCCCTCGCTGATGGCGCGCTTCAACATCTCGCCGGAAACCATCAACTGCCCTTGCTGCCCCGAAAACCGCGTGCCCGAAATCGGCCACCACCTCTGCAAAAAGCGCAAGGGGCTCATCCCCCGCTTTCTCGAACCCTTCATCGCAAAACGGGCACGCTATAAACACTTAAAAGAAACAACCGAGGATCCGGAAAAGCGGCGGATTTACGACGAGCGGCAAGAAGCCCTGAAATGGGGCATGGTCACGACCTTCGGTTATCAGGGATACAAAACGCGCGCTTCGGCAAGATTGAGGCATACGAAGCCATTACGGCTTATGCACGGGAAAAATTACTGCAAGCCAAGGAGATCGCCGAGGCGGCGGGCTTCGAGATGCTGCATGCCATCGTCGATTCGCTTTGGCTGAAACGGACGGACGCGACGGAGGCGGACTACGCGTTGCTGTGTAAAAAGATTGCAGAACGCTGCGAAATCCCCATCGACTTCGAAGGCCTCTATCGCTGGCTCCTCTTTCCCCCTTCTAAATCAAATCCAAAAATCGGCGTACCCAATCGCTACATTGGGTGCTTTCGCTCCGGAAAAATAAAAGTGCGCGGGCTTGAAGTCCGTCGTGGCGACGCGCCTTATTTTATTAAAAAGGCCCAACATGAGATGATCGACCTCCTTGCAGAGGCAAAGAATGTCCAGGACTATTACGCAGTACTATCAAAGGTAATTTCCTGTTTCGAAAAATATCTGGACCGTTTGCGTTCGGGACAAGTCCCCTTTTTTGATTTAGCCATCGCCAAGTCACTTTCCAAAGCACCGGAGGAGTACCAAAAAGCAAACCTGAACGCGATTGTTGCAAAGGAACTTTCCGGCCGAGGCGTCCGTTTGGTACCGGGCCAAAGCATTGCCTATGTCATCACCGACATGAAGGCCAAGGCCCCCTCCGACCGCGCACGGGCCATTGGATTTATTGACGGAGGATGGGGCTATGACGTGGAGAAATACGAATCGTTACTCAGGGAGGCCATGGAAGTGTTGATGCCGAAGGGGGGTGGATGTGTGATGTCAAAATGTCCTAAGCCCCCCACATTTGAGGGGATTGACTGACCACAGCTTATAATTTATAGTAAATTATCATGAAAATTAATAGAACCGTTCGTTTTCGGATGTTTTGGGGTGTGGGCGGGCTCGTTGTGCTCGTTGCCCTGATTGTTTCGTTGATGCCGCTAAAGGTCGGGACGAAACCATTCCAATCCAATCGACCCGGTCGAGTTTCGGGATTATTTTCGAATCCTCCCTCTCCTCCCTCGATGATCACTCAGGAAACGGAACAAAATCCATCGGCGCGAAATATCGAACATCAACAAGCGGTGTCTGTCGTCGGTTTCGAGCATGCCGAGAACGATGCGGGCAGGCATGACGGCATTGCGATAGCACAGGAATCGGGACCGGAAAATGAACAAACCGTTCAGGGCGGCAATGAAAACCCGGAGGCATATGAAGATCATCCACCGCAACAGCTCGCCTCGGCAGTGAATGGGTTCAATCGATTTCCTTCAAGCGGCGGCGGACATCGGGCAATGCCTCATGGCAACAGGCTGTCCACGGATTCCAGCGCACCATCCTCGAATTCTTGCTGTTCCTCCAGACCCTTGCAGGCCGGTTTGCCGGACGGATCGAACAACTCGGGGGGAGATGGGGCTGGGCCGTCATCCGGCGGAGGTCAGCCGAGCGTTTCTTCGGCGCCGATCCCTTCGATGCCTGGTGTTCCAGTTGTCGGCTCAAGTCCATGCTGTGGTCCTGGAGACCAGGGTGTGCCCGCAGATTTTCCGGCCTTGTTTCCTGCCGATGGTCAAAATCCTCCTTTCGACGGCAGGCCGTCGAATTCGATCCCGCCCTTGTTCTTTGCTCCGGCGGAAACCGATTATCCCGATCATCCGGAGACTCGAGACCCTCGGGCCATTCCCGAACCGGCGACCGCCTTGTTGATGGGAACTGGATTGTTCGGTCTTCTTGTTTCGAGGAGAAAACGACGCCGTTGATCTTTCCGCGTTCGGCGGCGGCGTGCTCCCTTTTCTTTATGGTGATTCCTTTGAATCCTTCTTGTGCGAGCTGCGGATTGTCGATTCGAGTCGCCGTAAAACGGTGTTATGTGTCGGGAACTGCTTGCTCCTTGAAATCTCTGATGAAAAGGTTTTTAGGTCGATCCGCCGCAGAGGGGCTCGGCCAGTGTGACGAGCAGGTTCTTTAATGATCTGCTTCTTTGGAAACAGCGTGCGCTGCGCGCAATCGTCTCTTCCCTTTCGACCAAATTTTTAAGATAGGGGAAGGGGCCGAAGATGGGAAGACCGGTCCTTTCGTGCAAGATTTCAATATTCGAAGCCTCGGATCGTTCTTTACCGGCTTTGTTTCGATTGAGGAGGATTCCGCAAAAGGAAATGCCATGTGTTATTCCATAACGAATCGTGAGAAGGCTGTGGTTGAGGGTTCCCAGTCCGCTTCTTGCGACCAGGAGTACGGGAAGCCCCAAGGTCCGGATCAAGTCGATGAGGTCGAGGCGCGCGCTTAAAGGCACCAGCAAACCGCCAATGCCTTCCACAATCATGAAATCGCAGTGGTCCTGTATCTGCATGTAGGCCCGCTTGATTTTTAAAAGATCGATGTGATCGACTTGGGTCTTGATGGCATAGGGGGCCAAGGCAGGGCGAAAGGTGTAGGGTGCGATTTTCTCTATGTCCTCATCGATGCGCGCTGCAGATTTCAAGTAGGCCGCGTCGGTGGGAATTAAGTTGTTCTTACTTCTCCTGCACCCTGTTTCGATCGGTTTCATCACGCCGCAATTCATGCCCATTTTGACCAATCCCCTGGCGATGGCGCCGGAGATCAAGGTTTTTCCGACGCCGGTATCCGTTCCGGCGATAAAGATTCCACGGGTTTTTTTCATGTGTTTCATCCGATGCGGCTGTCCAGATTAAAGACTTGGCCGGAGACATGTTTCATTTCGGATAGATGACGAATAAACGCGGAAATTTCCTTAAGGGTTGAGGGGCGACCCAGGGCATTCTCTCGAATGATCCTATCGATGGTTTTTGGTTTTAATCCTGCCGTCATCGGTGTCGGAAGATAGCCTGGGCAGACGGCGTTGACTTGGATGGATGCCCCTCCCCATTCCCGTGCGGCGCTCTGGGTGAGGGCGATGAGGCCTCTCTTGGAGGCGGTGTAAGCCGATTGCCCGATCCGGCCGGTATAGGCCGCATAGGACGTCACGTTGATGATATGGCCGCCGCCGCGCTCCTGCATGATCCCTCCTGCTTCCCGCATGCTATAGAACACGCCGGATAAGTTGACGGAGACCTGGTCGTTCCAATCAGAAGGGTGTATGTTTGGAAATAAACGGTCTTGTCTCACGCCTGCATTATTGATAAGAAGGTCTATCGTCCCGCATCGGGCAAGGAAATCCTGAAACATTTTCTTAACAGAAGTTGCCTTGCCCAGATGGGCGCTGAAAAGGGCTGCGTCGCAGCCCTTGGCGTTCAGTGCGCCACGCAATTTTTCTCCTTCCGAATATTGCCGGTAGGTATGGATGCCGATTCGGCATGGCGTTTCTGAAAAACATTCGCAAAGCGCCCGGCCCAAGCCGCCTGTCGCCCCAGTGATAAAAATCGTCCTCATTTATAGGACTCGAAGTGCTTTTCCATGTTTTTCCAGCTGGTCCAGGAGCCGATCGATTTCTTCTTTTGTATGCGTGGCCATGAGGGTGATCCGAAGCCGTTCGCTTCCCTTGGGGACGGTGGGGCTTCGGATGGCCGGGACGTAGATGTGGTTTTCGAGCAAAGCTTCGGAAAAGGCGATGGCTTTTTCGTTGCTGCCGATTCGTAGGGGAACGATCGGGGTTTCGCTGGTGAAGGTATCGAAACCGAGGGCTTGAACGCTTGCGTGGAAATAATGTCTATTTTCCCAGAGCTGTGTCCTTAAATGCGGTTCCCGATCAATCAGGTCGAGCGCGGCCAGCGCACCGGCCAGAACGCTGGGAGGGAGTGCCGTCGTGTATATAAAAGAACGCGCCTTGTTGATGAGAAAATGGGTCAGTTCTTTACTCCCGGCGATGAAGCCTCCAAGACCGCCCAAGGCTTTGCTGAAGGTGCCCATTTGGATAAGTCTTGAACTGGATAAGTGGAAGTGATCCGCCGTGCCTCCGCCATGCGGTCCCAGAACGCCGGTGGCATGGGCGTCGTCCAGATAGACGGTTGCGTCATATTTTTCTGCGAGCTGGAGTATCTCGGATAAAGGTACGATATCCCCATCCATACTGAATATGCCGTCTGTCACGATCCATGCGTTTTGACCCGGCTTCCGGGCGGAAAGGCGTTTTTCGAGTTGTTTTGTATCTTTATGGCGATAGATACGAAAGGTTCCATCCGACAGGCGGCAACCGTCGATGAGGCTGGCATGATTCAAGCGGTCGGCCAGGATGAGATCGTTCTTTTGCACGAGGGCATTGATCGTTCCGACGTTTGCGGTATATCCGGAACTGAAGATGAGCGAAGATGGCGTCGATTTCAAGCGTGCGAGTTTCTCTTCGAGCAAATGGTAGAGGTTTGTATTACCGGAAATGAGCCGAGACGCCCCCGCCCCGACGCCCCATTTTTGTATCGCGGCTGTCGCCGCTTTTTTTAGGCTGGGATGGTTTGCGAGCCCCAAATAATTGTTGGAAGAAAAAAGAAGGACTTTTTTGCTTTCTAGGACGATGGAGGATGCTTGTTCCGAATCAACCGTATGAAGGCCTCTCAAGAGCCGCCGTTGCTCAAGCCCTTCGAGCGTTTTATTTAGACGAAGCATTTTATACTCATCATTTCGGTGTTTGTAGATAATATATCTCTTCCACTCGTGTCAATGAACGACATGGAAACTTCTTGACATCCAAAAAGGCCATAGATACAATAAAGTCGATAGGCAAGTCGTGAAAATTTGTGTTTTCTCTTTAATATATAAGGGATATTCATCCGAGTAGGGACAAGAGATGTTTGAAAAATTTACGGACCGCGGCAGAAAGATCATTATCCTTGCCCGTGAAGAAGCGGAACGGCACCAGAATGATTATTTAGGGACGGAGCATCTCGTCCTTGCCATCTTGCGAGAAAGAGACGGCATTGCCATTGCCGTCATCAAAAAGATGGGTCTTTCCGTTGAACAGATTCGCCTTGAAATAGAACGGAACCTTCCAAGCGGCAGCAATACCATGACCTTTGGTGAAATTCCCTTTACCCCGAGGGTCAAAAAGGTGATCGAATATGCCGTAGAGGAGGCGAAGCTCCTGGGGCATAACTACATCGGGAGCGAGCATCTCTTGCTGGGGATTTTGAGGGAAGAGGAAGGCATCGGTGGCAAGATTGTCCGGAGTATGGGAGGCAATCTCTTAACGGCTCGTCAGTTGACGATCAACCTGCTGCGAAAATCGTCAACACGGGAAAGGGATCGAAAAAGCAGCACCCCTGCCTTGGATGAGTTTGGGCGCGATCTGACAAAGCTCGCGGGTGAAGGATCGCTCGATCCGGTGATAGGCCGTCAAGATGAAATTGAACGGGTTCTCCAAATATTAAGCCGCCGAACGAAGAACAACCCCGTGCTCATCGGGGAATCCGGTGTCGGCAAGACCGCCATTGTGGAAGGACTGGCCCAAAAGATCGTGACCATGGATGTACCGGAAAACCTGTTCAACCGACGGGTTATTGCCTTGGATCTCGGATCGCTGGTTGCCGGGACAAAATACAGAGGGCAATTTGAAGAGCGCCTTAAGGTGGTGATGAAGGAGATTGTGGTTTCCGGGAATGTCATCATTTTTATCGATGAACTCCACACCTTGGTTGGAGCCGGTGCGGCGGAAGGGAGCATCGATGCCTCGAACATGATGAAGCCGGCCCTCGCGCGGGGTGAAATGCAGTGTATCGGCGCCACAACCCTCGATGAATACCGCAAGCATATCGAGAAAGACTCCGCCTTAAAACGGCGGTTCCAGGCGATTCATGTCCAGCCGCCGACGACCGTGCAGACCATACAAATTATAAAAGGCTTGAAGGATCGATACGAATCTCACCACCGCGTTGAAATTTCGGATGAGGCGGTGGAGGAGGCCGTTCGGCTTTCCAATCGCTATATATCGGATCGTTTTTTACCCGATAAAGCCATCGATGTCATCGATGAAGCGGGTTCCAGAGCAAGATTGAAGGCCTATTCCAGACCTGAAGACATCCGTGTGCTTGAACAAGATATGAAAAAAATCGTTCACGAAAAAGAACTGGCGATTCGGCTTCAAAATTTCGAAGAAGCGGTTCGGTACCGGGAAGAAGAAGAACAGATCAAAAAGGTGCTGGACGGTACAAAACGAGATTGGAAAAAGAACCAGGAGGAAAATCGCCCTCAGATCAGTCGAGAAGAAATCGCCGTGGTTGTTTCGAAGATGACCGGGATTCCCTTGTTCCGAATCGAAGAGGAAGAAACCGAGAAGCTCATCCATATGGAAGAAGAGCTGCATCGTCGTATTATCGGCCAGGAAGAGGCGATCTCCGCCATATCACGCGCTATCCGCCGGTCTCGCGCAGGACTGAAAGGCGATCGGCGGCCGATCGGTTCCTTTATTTTTCTGGGGCCGACGGGTGTCGGAAAAACCGAATTGGCGCGGGCCTTGGCGGAATTTCTCTTCGATACCGATGAGGCCTTGGTCCGGATCGATATGTCGGAATATATGGAAAAGTTTGCCAGCTCAAGATTGGTGGGTGCGCCTCCCGGATATGTGGGCTACGAGGAAGGGGGGCAGTTGACTGAAAAAGTGCGGAGACGTCCTTATTCCGTTGTCTTGTTCGATGAGATCGAAAAGGCCCATCCCGATATGTTTAATCTCCTGCTCCAGGTGCTCGATGATGGCTACCTGACCGACAGTCTTGGGCGAAAAGTCGACTTTAGGAACACCGTGCTCATTATGACCTCGAATTTAGGAACGCGGATGCTTGGGAAAACCGGTGCGCTTGGCTTCCAGCAAGATTCCGAATACAGCCTGCTGGGGCGGATGAAGGAAAAGGTTCAGTCCGAGTTAAAGAAATCCTTCAATCCTGAGTTTTTAAACCGGATCGACGACATCGTTGTATTTCATCCGCTCGAAAAAGAACATCTCGAAAAGATCATTCTTATCCTCATCAAAGAGCTGAATGATAAGCTGGTTGAAAAAGGACTTTGTCTCGAAGTCAGTGGCGAACTGATTCACTGGCTTGTTCAAGAGGGATACGATCAGGTCTATGGTGCGCGTCCGATGCGTCGTTGTGTTCAGAAAAACATCGAAGACCCTCTCTCGGAGAAAATATTAAAAGGTCGCTTTAAGGAGTGTAAATTGATTCGCGGTATTCTAAAGGACAATGTCCCGGAATTTATGGAGGCGGAATTTTTGGCCGAAGTTTAAATTGTTTAGAAGACTTTAGATTGTTTATAGACCTTGGTTTTTATCCCTCTTATCCTTTAAAGGATAAGAGGGATTTTTTTTGTTTTGTTTTTCTTTATGCCATATCCTTTCAATGGGTTTTTTTCTTTCGATTGATTTTAAGGAACAGATCATCCTGGCTGAACCCT
The DNA here is from genome assembly GCA_046756925.1 of Nitrospiria bacterium. Classification (GTDB taxonomy): domain Bacteria; phylum Nitrospirota; class Nitrospiria; order SBBL01; family JAADHI01; genus JAJDBU01. The sequence continues at coordinate 16,258 of JBHHXH010000030.1, read as the reverse complement.
CTGTCCAGGATTACGCTATTTTAAATGCATATTCTTGGATTTACCGGCGTGGCCCTGTTTTTGGCATCAGGATATTTTGTATAATATTTATAAATGGTTTTATCGAAGCCAAGCCCTGGGAAAACCTTTTCAGGTGTCCTCCTGGCGGTAAGGTTCTGAAAATCAAATTCAATGCGTGGTTCTTTAGGGGGCGGAGCGATGAAGATTAAAAAAATATTGATTCCAACTGATTTTTCCGACCTATCCAAAGAAGCGATCGATATTGCCTTGCCATTGGCCAAACAATTCGGCGCAAGCGTGGTCTTTCTTCATGTATTGGAGCGCATGGAAGGCCGTGAGGATGAGGAAGCGCGTTTTAATGAAGGCGATGGCTATCTGTGGGACCGATCGAGGGCTTTATTAGATGATCTGGTTGGCCAAACGGAACAAAAAGGCATGTCCGCCAGTGCCGAAATTGGAAAAGGCACGCCATACGTCGAAATATTACGGACGGCGGAGAAGATTGGTGCCGATCTGATTATGATGGGAACCCATGGACGAAAGGGATTGGATCGCGTTCTATTGGGGAGTCAGGCGGAAAAGGTTGTCAGAATGGCCTCCTGCCCGGTGACGACGATAAAAATCAAGGGGGATTCTTAAGGGAACCCTGATCCAGTCCAACGCGCGTTGTTATTCAAAGCGGGTTTGTTTGCAAATCCGCTTTTCCTATATTTTTTCGACAGGCCGAAAGGCTCTAAACGTTGAATTGATGAAGAGCCCTGTGTTAAAAAAGATTCGTTTGAATATCAAAAAAAGGAGGGAATATGCCGAAGCCGAAATACCATATACTTGTTTGCACAACCACGCGTCCGGCGGGAAATCCACGCGGGTCTTGTGGAGAAAAAGGGAGCCGAGACATTCTTCCCGCCTTTTTTGAAGAGATGGAAAAACGGATGCTTTTCGGACAAGTCCTGGTGACCGAGTCTAGTTGTTTGGGGCCTTGTCCGATCGGTGCAACGGTTGTGGTCTATCCGGACGGCATCTGGTATAAAGGGGTGCAAGCCTCCGATGTCAGCGAGATTATGGAGGCGCATATCACAAACGGGAAACCGGTGGAACGCTTGGCCATACCCGATGAAATGTGGGGATAGGAAACCCGGTTTTAATAATATTTTTCGAAATGAATGGACTGCTTCGTCAAGCCTTTTTCGAGCAGCATGGCCCTCACTTCCCGAATCATCGTACCATTTCCGCAAAGATAAGCCTCTTCGCCTTGATTTAAAACAATATTCTTCGAAATATGCTCTGTGACGCGGCCGCGGAGGCCCCTCCATTCCGATGACGGTTGGGACAAGGTTGGCTTATAATGAAAAAAAGGATGTTTTTCTGCCAGCCCGATATAAAATGCTTGATAATAAAGATCTCGTTCTTGCCGAAGTCCCCAATAGAGCGTCATTTTCCGTTGGCTGCCCCGGTTGATCAGATGTTTGATCATCGATTGAATCGGAGCGATGCCCGTTCCGGTCGCCACGAAGATCAGCGCGGAAGCGTTGTCGTTCTTGATAATAAAATAGCCAAGCGGGTATAGGAAAGGCACTTCGTCTCCGATCTGAAGGTTGTGAAGATAGGTGGAGCCCGGACCGCCGGGAACCAAGTTCACACAGAGCTTGATCACCTCGGGCTCCTCCGGCGGAGAGACGATGGAGTAAGGCCGATTGTTTTGGCGTGGACGTCCTTCTTTTATTTCCGTGACCTCGATTGCGATATATTGTCCGGCCTTGAAGATCACACGCGTCGGTGCGATCATCCTGAGGGATATCTCTTTGACATCGTGTGTTAATTGTTTCACTGCAATCACTTTCGAAAGGCATTTCATAGCCGGCATGGCATTTGCCCCCTGTTCCATTTATGTCGTATTTTTGTCGTATAAGTCCATCAATATACCTTCACGCAAGCCATAGTCGCTCACGTAAAGTAAATCATGGCCAAGGTGTTCCATCACCGTCTTTAGAATCCATCCTCCAGCCACGATCAGGTCTTCCCTGCCGCGTTCAAGACCGGAAACCTGCCGCCTCGCCGCCAGCGGTATTTTGGCGAGGTTTTCCAAAATTTCGATCACGGCGGCATCGGTGAGTGCATAGCGGTTGATATGTCGTGGGTCATAGCGCGTCAATCGCTGATCGATTGCCGCCAATGTCGTTATGGTGCCGCCGGTTCCGATGAGGCAACAGCGTTTGGGAAAACGTGTGCATGCCTTTTCGAGTTCGCCCTTTATGCGCTTTTGAAGCGCGGCCACTTCAAGTGGGTCCGCCGGGTCGGATCGGAGGTATTTTTCCGTGAGGGGGACGGCTCCTAAATCGATGCTCAATGTAAAAGGACGATTGCGGGTGTGTATCTCGATCAATTCGGTTGAACCGCCTCCGATATCGATCGCGACCTTCGGTTGATCCCGATCCTCGAAAATCAGCGATACGCCCAAGGCGGTGCAGCGCGCCTCCTCTTCGCCGGACAGGACCGAAACTTGAAATCCACAGTCACGCTCGATCGCCGCCAGAAGCACGTCTCTATTATTTGCATTTCTAAGGGCGCTTGTCCCCACAACAACCAAACCATCTATCCGCACTTTATCGATTTTTTTCCGAAAGGCCAGCAGTGCGGAGAGCGTGCGCTCCATGGCGGCGGGTCGGATGATGCTTACTTCAGAAAAGCCTTCTCCAAGACGGGTGATGCGATTTTCCGCTGAAATCGTTTTTAGCGAGCCGGGTGGATCGATCTCGGCGATGAGGAGCCTGGCGGTATTGGTCCCGATATCGATGGCGGCGAAGGTCCTCTTCGTTGGCGACCTGTATTCACGATCGGGGTGCAGACGACTCATGTTCTGCCTGGGTTTTCAGTGCCGTGATCATTTCTGTCACCTTTTCTCTTTCTTTTTTCAATGTATCGATTGTGACGAAGGCTTTGTTTTTCTCCTTTGCGTCCAGGCGTTGCTGATGGGTCCAATGGTCTAGGCTTTTCTTCCCCAACGACTGAAAGGCGAGCGCGAGTTTTTCGTCGATTTCATCGAGGCGTCGGCGTAGCTTCATCAATTCCAACTGGGCGAAAGAACGGTCCGCCGCTGCGGTTCCTTCGGCCTTGAGGCACGCGAATGCCCGTTGGATATCTTCTTTCCAGGTTGTCTGGGAAACAATCCGAAGTATGGTTTCCAAAGACTCTTTTCCGAAATCCTTTATCGACAAAGCTTATCTCCCTTCGACGGGTTGACCGGGCGACCCTTTGAAGCCCCGGACCCGGCTTGTTTTTCCTCTCCCTCATGCCAGGGTAAGCCATTCTAACTTGGCTTGCCACTTTCTTTCAAGATGATCACGCATCAGACGATTTTCAGCGCCCTCGAGCTTTGTGTTGTTTTCGATCCATTTAAATGCTTCCTGCCGGGCGGTCTTTAGTATGGAGAAATCGCGGATCAGATTGGCGACGTGCAGCACAGGGAGGCCCGATTGACGTGTTCCGAAGAATTCTCCAGGGCCTCGGATCGTAAGATCCTCCTCTGCGATTTTAAAGCCGTCGGTGGTGTTTAACATCGCCTGGAGTCGGCGTTTTCCTTCTTGAGAGATAGGGTGTTCCGCGATCATCAGGCAAGTCGAGGCTTCCCTTCCCCTTCCGACGCGCCCCCGAAGTTGATGAAGCTGTGAGAGCCCAAAGCGTTCGGCGTGTTCGATCACCATGACGGTGGCGTTCGGGATGTCGATCCCGACTTCGACGACCGTGGTCGCCACAAGCAGGTCGATCGCGCCGTCTTTAAACCGCCGCATCACCTCTTCTTTTTCATCCTGTGCCATGCGCCCGTGTAAGAGACCGATCCGTCGGTTTGGGAAGGCCGATTTTTGAAAATGTTCAAATAAGTCGACCGAGGCTTTCAAGTCTAGTTTTTCAGAGGCTTCCACCAGCGGACAAACGACATAGGCCTGGCGGCCTTTCGAAAGGGCGGTTTCCACCAAACGATAGACCGTGTTCCGTTGTTTGCCATAGAATAAACGTGTGCGGACCGGCGTGCGTCCGGGCGGCAATTCGTCGATGATGGAGATATTGAGATCGCCGTAGAGCGTCATCGCCAAGGTTCGGGGTATGGGCGTAGCGGTCATGATTAAAAGGTCGGGGCGGCTTCCCTTCATGGCGAGTTTTGCGCGTTGCAGCACGCCGAATTTATGCTGTTCGTCCACCACGGCCAGCCCCAAGCACTTAAAAGTAACGCCTTGTTGTATCAATGCATGCGTGCCGACGACCAAGTCGACCTGCCCCGACCGTACCTGCTCTAAGGCGGATTCCTTTTGTTGTTTTTTCATGTCGCTGGTGAGCAATAGGATGGACTTGCCTTGGTGTTCGACGTAATCCTTCAAGGAAAGATAGTGCTGTTCGGCCAAGATCTCGGTCGGTGCCATAATGGCGGCCTGGTATTGATTTTCGATCACGATCATGATCGCGATCAAGGCGAGGACGGTTTTTCCGGATCCGACGTCGCCTTGAATCAATCTGTGCATGGGATGGATGGCCGCCATGTCTTGCAAGATCTCATGCAGGACCCGATGCTGCGCGCCGGTTAGCTGGAAAGGAATGCGCTCCAACAGCCGCGCCAGAACCGACTCGGAGATATTAAATGACATTCCGGCGGCTTTCTCCGTGACCTCCTTTTGACGAAGCGCCAAACCCAGCTCAAGCAGAAACAGTTCGTCAAAGGCAAGACGACGATGGGCGGGACTTTTTCCCTCGTTCAGTTGTAAAAGATTGGATGCCTCAGGTGGAAAATGAACATGTTTGATCGCCTCGGAGAGCGGAAGCAGCGTATGTTTTTGTATCAAAGGCGAGGGCAGCATGTCCGGAATCGTATCTGCATAGCGGTCCAGTGCTTGTTTCATCAGAAACCGGATTTGCTTGCTGGTGATCCCTTTCGTTTCATGATAGATCGGGACAATCCGGTTGATGTGAATTTGGTCTTCGTGTTCCTCCACTTTTTCAAATTGCGGGCTTTCGATGTCCATGGAAAATCCGCTGTAGGGATTTTTCTTGACCCGGCCGTTGAGCATCAGTCGGTCCCCCTTTTTAAAGAGGGTGAGCAGGTAGGGCTGATTGAACCATTTGGCATGGATGATGCCCGAGGCATCGGATATGGCGACGTCCACGATCTTCATTCGCCGGCGGGCTGTTACCGAAGATCCCACCGCTTCCACTTTTCCCAGGACGGTTTCAATCTCGCCCGGTGTTACTTCCGATATTTTTTTGAGTCCTCTCCGGTCTTCGTAGCGAAATGGAATAAAATATAGAAGATCTTCCAATGTATGGATATTGAGTTTGCTGAAAAGAAAGGCCCGTTTGGGACCGACGCCCTTGATATATTGGATGGGGGTTTGCCAAGGAAAGGCGGTATTTGTCACAACGTTCCGATTTTTGCTCAACCAGCGGGATGTCGTGATCGTCTTATTGACTCACCGACGGCCGGGTCTTGGTGGCTTGAGGGCTTATTCGTCATCTGCATGTGATTTTTTGGATTTTACTTGCCAATCGCTGTGCATCATGTTAGCATCCTAAACTTCACGAATCAATTTGGGTGGCGTCATGGCGAAAATATGTGATATTTGTGGTAAACGACGGCTGGTCGGCAATCGCGTCAGCCATGCCAATAACAGAAGCAAGCGGGTCTTTAAGCCCAATCTTCAAAATGTCCGAGCGCTTGTCGGAAAAACGATCAAGCGACTTCGTGTCTGTACCCGCTGTATCCGATCCGGAAAAGTCGTAAAGACCTCTTAGACTCGATGGACCGGAGAGTCGTCCCAGTCGTCTCCGGTCATCCTGAAGGTTGGCAGCCGATCCCACCCGCCGCGTGGCGAATTTCCCTATCGGAATTTCTCTGTTGATTTCAATGTGGTCTTGTTCCCCCTTTTTTAGGAGACAGGTCTAATAAGAAGGCTTCCTCTGAATTTTTCGGCAGAGTCCGCTACTGGATGATCTTCAGAGAAGTGCGCTCCGCATTTTTCTGTGAAACTTCCTCGGCAAGTTTTTGGGATATTTCGACAAAGGCGGCGGCCTGAGGGGATTCGGGCTCGGCCGAAACAATCGGGGCGCCGGTGTCTCCGCCCAAACGAATGGCGGGGTCGATCGGCACTTCTCCAAGAAAAGAGACCCCCAATTTTTCGGCGGCCGCCCGCCCGCCTCCTCGGCTGAATATTTCCGTTTGTTCGTGGCAATGCGGGCAACTGAAGAAGCTCATGTTTTCGATGATGCCGAGCAGGGGAACACTGACTTTTTTAAACATCGACAGTCCCTTTTTGGAATCGAGCAGGGCGACTTCTTGCGGTGTGGTGACAATGACCGCACCGGTTAAAGGGACAAGTTGCGCGATGGAGAGCTGGGCGTCCCCGGTTCCGGGCGGCAAATCCACCAGCATGAAATCGAGCTCTCCCCAGGCGACATCTCTCAAGAGCTGTTGGATGGCGCCATGGACCATCGGTCCCCTCCAGATCATCGGCGTATCTTCCGGAACGAAGAATGCCATGGAGATATAACGAACGCCGTGATTTTCGGCCGGGGTGATTTTTCCCTCGACGGATGCCGGCGGGGTTTTGAGGCCCATCATCAGCGGGACGTTCGGGCCGTAGATATCCGCATCGACCAAGCCCACTTGGGCGCCGCTTTGCGCCAATGCAACCGCCAAATTGACACTGACGGTGGTTTTTCCCACCCCGCCTTTTCCGCTGCTGACGGCGATGATGTTTTTAACGCCGGGTAGGAGCGTATCAGTCTCGCCGGGTTTTTCCTCGGCTTGCTGGCCTGAAAAAGAGATTTGAATGTCTTCTACATCGGGGATGACCAATTGGAGCGCCTCTTTTGCCCGCGCGCCGATGGTTTTTTGCAAGTCTGCATCGGCTGCCTTCAAGTCAATTTGGAACGCGACCTTGTTCCCATCAATCTTCAGGTTTTTTACCTGATTTAATGAAACGATATCGCGGGACAGCCTCGGGTCGATCACTTGACCGAGGGCTTTTAGGACGAGCTCCTCTGTTACTGGGGACATGTTGTTCTCCTTATCTATTCCACCTATTCCGATGGGCTTATATTTATTCAGATGTGCTTACCTTGGGACCATTCCATCGGTTTTGAATCCAAGGCCGATTTTTTGTTGACCGGACTGGGGTGTTCTTGATCTAGCGCTTGGGATTACCGGCGCTTATGTCTCATCTTTTTGAGCTGTTTCCGGTACTTGTGTTTTCTCATTTTTTTTCTTCGCTTTTTTACAACACGCGACATTTCTTCTCCTTATATATGCATTTAGTTTGTGACTTGCAAGGCAATCTTTCCCCGTTTTTCGCGAACGACAAGGACAGGACAGACGCCATATTCGATGACCTTGAGCGGGGTGCTCCCGAGAAAAAATTTTCGAACGGCGGAACTGCCGCTCGAGCCCATGACGACGATGTCGTGGTCTTTTGCTTCATCGATGATTTCCTCGGAAGGCCGGCCGACGCGGACCTTTTTTTTGACCTCGACCCCCAACTGCGCCAGAATCATGTCGGCACGGCGGGTCAACTTCGTGGCATCTTCAAATTGCGCCTCCTCCTCCGCCACGGAAAGCACCGTCATCTTCGCCCCCAGTACTTGCGCCATTTCCGCTCCGACGATCTCCGCCCGTTCCGAAAGACGGGATCCATCGGTGCAGAGGAGAAAATTATCGTCTTCCCGTATATTCTTCGCAATGAGCACACTGCAGGCCGCCAGATCGGCGACCCGAAGCGCGGTGCTTCCGACAAAATATCTGGATATCCCTTGATGGCCCCGTGACCCGACAATGATTAAATCGTAATCTCCTAAGTCCGCCTCTTCAAGGATTTCCTCGACGGGGTGGCCCTCCCGGAGTCGAAGACGGACGAGTGCCCCGTGCTGTCCAATGAGGTGGAGTTCCGTTGCGCCGTCCACATCGACTCGAAAGGCATGGCCGACCGACGCTTCGTTCGGCGGTTTCGATCGAGTTAAGCCGATGTCCGCGAGGATTTCCTTAGCCCGCAGGAGGAATTCAACGCCGGGGATGTCGAAATTCCATTCTCCCAGTTTTTTTCTGGCTGTCGTCAATTGGACCCGATTGCTGGCGGAAACCGGAGGACGAATATGGAGAATGCTGACATCGGCATTCATCTCCTTTGCCAATTTGCCCCCGAATCGGATGGCCGCTTCGGCATATTCCTCGCCATCTGTGCACATTAAAAATTTCATTTTTTTAAAATAACAAGCCCCAAAAACCCCAATACCCGCCGCTTATCAGCAAGATCATCAGAAACGAGACCATGACTAATTTCCATCCGGCTCTCAAAAAATGACTTCGCTTCAGGTAGCCGCTTCCGTACATGATGTTACAGGCGGGTGAGGCAACCGGGGTGAGGAAACTAAAGGAAGAAGAGATCACGGTAACAAATCCGGCTGCAACGATCGATGTGCCGGAGAGATGCGCAATGTTGAGCGTAATCGGACCCAGCATGCCGACGGTGGCGCCGCTGCTGATAAAGGACGCCAAGAACAGGGTCATCAGGCTGATCGCCGTCAGAAGCGGAAGCCCTTCATGGATGCCGATGGGTTCCATCCATCTTAGAAACGAAAGGGAAACCCACTCGGCAACGCCCGTCCGTTTCATGACAACCCCTAAAGAGATGGCTCCCCCATAGACTAAGATGATTCCCCAATTGACATTGTTATTGAGGTCTTCCCAACGCACCACGCCCGCGACGAGAAATAAAAGCACTCCGATCAGCGCCGTGATGCCGAGACCGATTGTATCGGAAATCGTCAGCCACATCAACACCGTCGAAAGAAAGATGCCGACCGTCACCCAGTCCTGCGGGGTCATGCTGCCTCCCTCCCGCACGTTTTTTCTCAAGCCCGCAATGGCGCGGGAGAGGTTTTTTTTCTCCGGCAAAAACGTGCGGTAGATGATGAGGGCAATGACGGGGATCTCGAGAAAAATAATGGGATAGGCAAGTTTTATCCACGTAAAATAAGTAATATCGATATCGAAGAGTTCATCCCAATAAGCCAACATAATGGCGTTACGCGCGCCCCCGGAGGGGGTTCCAATGCCGGCGACCATGGCCCCATAGGCAATGGAAAGTAGAATGGCGATCGAGAGGTTTTTGATGCTGCGCGGGTCGCGCGCCGTAAAATTGATGAGCGCGACCCCGACCGGGAGCATCATGGCCGCAACGCTGTGTTCCCCGATAAAGGATGAAAGCAGGGCCGAGACGGTGACGAGTCCCAGGATGACCCGGTCGGCGCGCGGACCGGTGATCCGAACGATGGCCAGCGCGATCCGTTTATCGAGATTTTGTTTGACCAGGGCCGTCGCAATCATGAGCGAACCCATGATAAAAAAGATCGAATCGCTCATAAACGATTGGGCGACGGCGGTTGGTTCCGCCAGTCCGAGGATGACTTCGGAGATGGCGATAAAAAGGGCGACGGCGGGTAGGGGAATCGGTTCCGTCATAAAAAAGAGGAAGGCAACGACCACCAGGGACAAGGCGCGCATGCCCACCGGTGTGAGTCCTTTCGGTGTTGGAATCGACAGCAGGATGGCCCCTATGAAAAGGCCGATGAACAACCATTTTCTTTTGGACAGCTCTGAAGCGAAAGGCATGGATGCGACCGGACGATTTGGAATCATCTATTCTTAACCGCAAATGCCGGGGAAAGTCAACGAAGGGCCGGTTGAAGGGCCGGTTGATGCCGGTATCCGATAACGCGCTTTGTATGTCACCGATGCGAAATCGGGCCGGGACGATCGTAGAAGGGCTGGCTCAGGCGGGTGGGACTTTGATATAAACCCTGATTGAGGCATAGAATACTATTGTATTCCGAGTATTTCAGCATGTCAGGAGGAGAGGCGCATGACCTCTTTGAAAAAATCCGGGCTTGAAGCACAGGGTATCGAAGCCGAGGTGCTGGGTATTATCCGCGCATTGCTGGTGGAGAGCGGGCTCCATCGCGCCGTTTCGCAGCTGTCTCCCGGGGCCGGTTTTGAACGCGATCTCGGTCTGGGAAGTCTGGAGCGGGTCGAACTCCTTATTCGGATCGAGGCGGCTTTTTCGATTTCCCTCCCAGATACGACCATCGCAGAGGCCCAAACACCGAGGGAATTGGCGCGCCTTGTCATGAAGGCTGCCCCATTAGAGACGAAGCGTTATTACGCATCGGTCCCGGCCTTAGAAGGGCTGGCCTTTCCCATGCAACCCGCTTCGACATTGTGTGAGGCGCTCAGTCGGAAAGCGGAGGCCTATCCGGACCGGCCCCATATCTATCTGCCTTCTGAAACGGAGGAAGAAACCGTCGTGACTTATGGTGACCTATTCAAAGGCGCCCAGGGCATTGCGCGGCGTCTTCAGGCATGGGGACTCCTGCCGGGGGAGACCGTGGCCTTGATGCTGCCGACCGATCGGAGTTTCTTTGAAACTTTTTTCGGTGTGCTTTTTGCGGGCGGAATCCCCGTGCCTGTATACCCGCCGTTCCGACCCGACCGGATCGAGGAATATGCGCGTCGGCAAACCAGGATCCTCCGAAATGCGGAGGTGGTGTTCTTGGTTGCGTTTCAAGCGGTCGAAGGCCTGGCCCAGCTTTTAAGATCGCATCTGCCCGCTCTGCGGACGGTGATAACGGCGAAAGATCTCAGTGGTGCGGACGGTGAAGTTGCAATGCACCAGCCCTTTGCCAAAGAGAGCGATCCGGCCTTGATCCAATATACGTCCGGAAGCACGGGCGATCCAAAGGGTGTGCTGCTGACACATCGAAACCTCATTGCCAATATCCGGAGCATCGGCCAGGCGCTTCAGGTCCGTCCCGAGGACGCCGGCGTCAGCTGGCTGCCCCTTTATCACGATATGGGTCTGATCGGGGCCTGGTTCTTGCCGCTGTATTATGGGATACCGGTGACGATTCTTCCGCCCTTTGCTTTTCTAAGCCGGCCGGAGCGTTGGCTTTGGGCCATCCATAGCCATCGCGCGACGATTTCACCCGCCCCCAACTTTGCTTATGAAGTCTGCGCCGGAAAAATCAGGGACGCGGCGATTGAAGGTTTGGACCTCGGTTCATGGCGCATCGCCTTAAATGGCGCCGAACCGGTCAAACCGGAAACCTTGGATCGATTTACAAAACGCTTCGCCCCCTACGGTTTTCGCGCGGAGACCCATTTTCCGGTGTATGGCATGGCGGAGGCCTCCGTCGGACTGGCCTTCCCCCAGCTTGGGGCGCCGCCGAGGATCGATCGTGTTTCCCGGGAGCGCTTTGAACGAGACCGGGAAGCCATTCCCGCCGATGCGTCTGAGACGGCCGCACTTTCCTTCGTGTCGTGCGGCCGTCCCCTTCCCGGACACGAGATCCGTATTGTCGACGAGATGGGGAATCCCGTTTCCGATCGGATCGAGGGCACCCTGATTTTTCGAGGTCCTTCATGTACCTCCGGATATTATCGGAACCCGGAGGCCAACGCTGCACTCTTTCAGGACGGTTGGCTGGTTTCCGGAGATCTGGCTTACATCGCCGACGGCGATCTCTTTATTACCGGCCGCCAGAAAGACTTGATCATCAAGGGGGGACGCAACCTGCATCCGCACGATATCGAGAGCGTGGCCGAAAATATTTCCGGGGTGCGGAAGGGTTGCGTGGCGGCCTTCGGGGTGCCGGATTCGGCGGCCGGCACCGAAAAACTCGTGGTCGTGGCGGAGACGCGACAGACACAGGAGGCCATCCGTTCTGAAATCGTCGACGCAATTCACGCGGCTTTGGTCGAAACCCTTGGCATGCCGGCGGACCAAGTTTTTCTGGCCATACCGGGAAGCATCCCGAAGACATCCAGCGGTAAAATCGCAAGGTCGAGGTCCCGTGCAGCCTATCTTGAAGGCCGGCTGTCCAAAAGACGTCGTGTCGGAATGCAGCTGACCCGCTTGGCTGCCGCTTCCCTTTGGCGTTGGTTTCGAAGGGGCGTTCACGCCGTCGGCCGGGTTTTCTACGGAGTCTACCTCGCTGCGCTCTTAACACCGCACTTGCTGTTGCTTCGTGGCATGCTTCGATTTCTACCCGATGAATGGGCGGGAGGCATGGTCAGGAAGGGGGCCCGGCTTTTCTTGAGATTGGCCGGTCTCTTTCCCCATGTTTCGGTGGAGGGAATTTTTGAGAAGACGGGTCCGTCCGTTATGGTTGCAAACCACGCAAGCTACGCCGATGCGCTGTTGTTGACGGCGGTCTTGCCGGTGGGGGTGCGCTTTGTTGCGAAACAAGAGCTGCTGAAGGTCCCGATCCTTCGCGGTTTTCTCCGGATGGGCGGTCACATCACCGTCGATCGTCGGGATGTGAGCAAGGGGACTTCCGAAATGGAAGCGATCGTGTCCATCCTTCGAGAAGGCGGCCGTGTGTTGATTTTTCCGGAGGGCACTTTCCGCGCCACGGCAGGACTTCGGCCATTTAAATTGGGGGCTTTTAAGGCGGCTGTGGAGACGGGTGCGCCGGTCTTTCCCGTTTCTTTGGAAGGTTCACGCCAGTTGTTGAGGGACAATCAATGGCTGCCCCGTCGAAGACGGGTCCGGATCCGGGTTGGACCGCCGATCGTTCCACAAGATCGGGATTGGCGGGAGATTGTCCGGATCCGAGACCTGGCCCGAAAGGAAATCGCCCATCATTGCAAGGAGCGGGTCTTGGAATGATTTTTTTTCTTGCAATATCGAATGAAGCCCCTATACTCCTCCGAGGGAGGAAAGCTCCCTGAAATTCCCTTGTTGTTCAGACGATTGTTTCTTGACGAGTCAGGAGGTGGAATGATGTCCCGCGCCATGGTCAAATTCGGTTCCGTGTTCTTGGTATTCGCTGTCCTATTTATTGCTTCGGCGCCCCCCTTATTTGCTAAGGGCGTGTCACAGGAGATGTTCACCGTCAACAACACCTGGATGCTCGTCGCGACCTTTTTGGTGTTTATCATGCACTTGGGTTTTGCCACCCTCGAATCGGGTCTGACCCGTGCAAAAAACACGAATAATATCCTATTTAAAAACACGGCGATCGTTTCGATCGGATTGTTAAGCTATACCGTCGTGGGTTTCAGCCTGATGTATCCCGGAGATTTCAACGGGTGGATCGGTTTTGCGGGAATCGGCTTGAGCAATCCGCCGGGAGACGCGGGCTTGATTGCCTATGCGGACGGCGCCTATACTTATTACACCGATTTTATTTTTCAGGCGATGTTTGCGGCCACCGCGGCAACGATCGTGTCGGGTGCGGTGGCCGAGCGGGTTCGATTGAGCAGCTTTCTCATCTTTTCGACCCTGTATGTGGCGATCGTCTACCCCATCACCGGGTCGTGGAAATGGGGAGGGGGGTGGCTCGACCAGATGGGATTCTACGACTTCGCCGGTTCGACCTTGGTGCACAGTGTCGGCGGTTGGGCGGCCTTGGCCGGCGTCATCTTATTGGGCCCGCGGCTTGGGAAATATGTCGATGGAGAGATCAGGCCGGTTTTGCCCCACAGCATGCCCCTGGCGACCATCGGTGTGTTTCTGCTGTGGCTGGGCTGGTTTGGGTTCAATGGGGGTTCGGTGCTTTCCGCGGATCCGGCCTTGGTGTCGCTTGTGTTCGTGACGACGAGTTTAGCGGCTGCCGCCGGGGTGATCGGCGCCATGATATGCTCCTGGGTTGTGCAAGGCAAACCGGACCTTTCGATGATCTTAAACGGCAGCCTTGCCGGCTTGGTGGGGGTCACCGCGGGGGCGGATACGATTTCCGTGACCGCCTCCATTATCATTGGGCTGGTCTCGGGTGTGATCGTCGTTTTTTCGGTGATCGTTTTCGACAAGATCAAGATAGACGATCCGGTCGGCGCGCTCTCCGTCCACCTCGTGTGCGGTATGTGGGGAACCCTGGCGGTCGGAATTTTCAGTGTCAATCCCGACCATAAGCTATGGGTGCAGCTGGTGGGGGTTGTCGCCTATGGCATCGCCTGTTTTCCCGCCGCGTACCTCTTCTTTTTCGTACTAAAAAGCACGATGGGCATTCGTGTCTCGGAGGCGGAAGAGCGAGAGGGCTTGGATCTTGGAGAACACGGCGTGGAAGCCTACAACGGTTTCCAGGTGAATCCGCAATAAAGGGCGCGTGGGCCAGCGGTGATCTGTTTTCGGATGACGTAGGGATTTGGATTGTCTTTTGTCTTATGCTCACGAATTACCTGCCGTCCAAATCCATCGCTTTTTTTCTCAGTCAATCCACATAGAAGGATGAGGGGCCGGTGAACGTCCTCCATCCATGAAAAGATTGCCGGACCCAGTAAGCATATTGTGAATGAAACGAAACATTCCGGGTTCACTCATCTTATTTTTGCCATTCGGTGGTCTTTTGCGGGCTTTCGTCGGGCGGTTCAAGACGAGTTGGCCTTTCGGCAAGAGCTGTTCTTTTTTATTTTCCTTGCGCCCGTTGCCCTTTGGATTGGCAAAACGCACATTGAGATCATCCTGTTGGTTGGAAGCCTTTTGATGGTGCTGATTGTCGAGCTGTTGAATACGGCGGTGGAAACCGCCATCAATCGAATCGGCGGGGAGGTGCACGATCTCTCGAAAAAAGCGAAGGATGTGGGATCGGCGGCGGTGATGCTATCGATTGTCAGCGCGCTTTTTGTGTGGGGAACGATCCTGTTAAGATAACATCGACATCCTTTTTCGTCCTGATTATCCGCGACACGTTCCGGACGGCCCTTCCCGATCTTGACGGAGAATTTGTAAAACTGCTATAAGGGGCCTACTCGATTTCGGTGGGATTTTCCCGAAAACACGAAGCCGGAGTGGCGGAATTGGTAGACGCAAGGGACTTAAAATCCCTCGCACCGTAAGGCGCGTGCCGGTTCGATTCCGGCCTCCGGCACCATCGCTGACTTCCGTAAATCTACCAGGCAGGACTGCTCCCATCCCCCCCCCACCGATCGTCAGACGATCTATACCGAAAGCCGATTTTTTCATTTAAGAAGTGAGGAGCGTGGATGGGCTGCAGTCAGGGTTTATAAAAGGGGTAGTCGATCTGCATGGCGCTTCGGACGTGAGAGAGGGTTTCTTGCGCCACCTTCCGGGCGCGGCTTGTTCCAAGCATCAATAGTTCGTCGATGCGATTTGCCTTCTCCTCATACTCGGCGCGTTTTTCACGGATCGGGTCAAGAAACAGATTGAGGACTTCGCAAAGCCGCCTTTTAACCTCCACATCCCCCACCTTGCCTTTTCGATAGCGGTCTTTTAAATCGTCTACTTCATCCTGGTCCGGATTGAAGGCATCGTGATAGGTGAAGACCGGATTGCCCTCGACATGTCCCGGATCGGTGGCGCGAAGCCGGGTCGGGTCGGTATACATCTGCATGACTTTCTTCTTGACGGTCTTCGCGTCGTCCGCTAAGAAAATGGTGTTCCCGATGCTCTTGCTCATCTTCGCTTTGCCGTCGGTGCCGGGGAGCCGGGCGATATCGCCGACGAGTCCCTCCGGCTCGGTGATGACGTCTTTATAGAGGGTGTTAAAACGGCGAACGATTTCGTTGGTTTGTTCGATCATCGGGAGCTGGTCTTTACCGACGGGGACCAGGTCGGCTTGAAAGGCCGTAATGTCGGCCGCTTGGTGTACCGGATAGATGAGAAAACCGGCCGGAAGGTTCTTCTGGAATCCCTTTTGTTTCATCTCCTCCTTGACCGTCGGGTTTCTCTGGAGCCGTGCGACGGTGACAAGGTTGAGGTAGTAAAGCGCCAATTCGGAGATCTCCGGGATCAACGATTGGACGAGGAGAGTGCTTTTTTCGGGGTCGATCCCGACGCTGAGGTAATCCTTGACCACCTCCCGGATATTTTCTTTTAGGATTTCAGGGTGTTCAAAATGGTCGGTCAATGCCTGCATATCGGCGATGAGAATATAGGTCTCGTAATCGTCCTGTAATTTGACCCGGTTGGCGAGCGATCCGACATAATGACCGAGGTGAAGCCGGCCGGTCGGCCGGTCGCCGGTGAGGATCCGCTTTCTTCTCTGCATTTTGATGACTGTCTCCTACGGAAAAAAGGAATAAAGCGGACCCATTATGGCGTCTGGTTGAAGGGCTGTCAAGAATAGAGTGCCGATCCCAAGATCAATAATTGATCTTGGGAAAACCGTCAAGTCGTCCGAAAGACAAGGCCCGAGGCGATTTTTCGACCGAGGCGTACTTCACCCGTACGGTGAGGAGCAAAATCGCCGAGAACGCAGTATT
>JBHHXH010000029.1:0-29788 GCA_046756925.1 Nitrospiria bacterium | reverse complement strand
CAAGGGGTTTGTGGATTTCAAGACGGATTGTAACCGACTAAGGTCCATCTGCAAATCACAACTCTTGCCGCTATTTAAATAGCAATAAAGTCATTGTAACCGACTAAGGTCCATCTGCAAATCACAACTTTTCTGCTAATCGTAATGAGTTTTTAATAATTGTAACCGACTAAGGTCCATCTGCAAATCACAACACAGGGATCTGCATAGATGAAATGATCTCTATTGTAACCGACTAAGGTCCATCTGCAAATCACAACTGGGAATTTTCGCTTGTGCCTTGGGGCGCAATTGTAACCGACTAAGGTCCATCTGCAAATCACAACCCCAGGTGGTTTCATATCGTTTTTTGCCAGATTGTAACCGACTAAGGTCCATCTGCAAATCACAACTTGATTATTCGAGACCCGAAGAACCGCCGAATTGTAACCGACTAAGGTCCATCTGCAAATCACAACGGCTGGGGAAACTGACGCATGAGATTTCCGATTGTAACCGACTAAGGTCCATCTGCAAATCACAACTTGTTAAGCGTCGCCTGATTGAATGTAGCGATTGTAACCGACTAAGGTCCATCTGCAAATCACAACTTTATGGGCTCAACCTGCTCAATAATCTCTATTGTAACCGACTAAGGTCCATCTGCAAATCACAACCCATGACGCAACTCGCCGCCAATACCTTGGATTGTAACCGACTAAGGTCCATCTGCAAATCACAACGATGTAAACATACGGTCGATCTAATGCGCCATTGTAACCGACTAAGGTCCATCTGCAAATCACAACATATAAAATTTTGGGAAGCAAAAAACAGACATTGTAACCGACTAAGGTCCATCTGCAAATCACAACTATTATAATTGCCCATGCGCCTATCAATTCATTGTAACCGACTAAGGTCCATCTGCAAATCACAACAGATATAATGATAACCATAATTGAAATACATAGTTAAAAAGTGTAGATTGAAATGCGGAATCATCTATGAACGCGACCTGCTTCCAAGAAATTTCCAGACCGAAGACCTCCGCTCGGATTCGCATTATTGATTGGCTTAGAAACGCCACCGAAGGGGTCTCCGAGTTCCTTGCAACACGTCGTTTTGAGCATTTCCCCATACCCGATATTATTTGAGACCCTCCAGTGGACGACGAAGCCACCGACCTCTATTATCACGCGAAAAATCATCTGCATCGCAGAGATTATTCGGCTGCGCTCCGATGTTTCGAGACGGCGCTTACGAAGTCCCGCCACAATAGTGCCCCAGATGAGCTGATCGATCTCCTGGTTCATATCGGAAATCTATATGCCCAGCTCGGTGAACACACACGTGCCCGGGAGTTTTATCGGGAGGTCTTGGATACCCCGAGAGAAAACGCGGATCCGCGCGCCATTGGGCTCACCTTGGTCAATCTCGGCAATCTCTGTCGAGAAAGTGGAGAACGAACACGCGCGGAAGCCTACTATCTAGAGGCGCGGGATTTGCTCATCGATGCTAAAGACGAACAGTCTCTGGGCATCCTCTACAGCAACCTCGGCCTGCTCGCTCAAGATGCAGGCGACCCGGCAAAGGGGCTGGAGTATTTAAAAAAGGCGATAGAACTGCATAAAAAAACCGGCTACGAAGCCGGTTTGGCCGCGACTTGGGGGCAGATGGGTCGCCTTATGTTTAAGCAAGGAGACACTCGGGATGCCGAAACCTGTTTTAACTATAGTGCAACCCATTTCGGAACCCTGGGAGATCCCCTCGCCGAGGCCGAAGCCCTCCGGGGCCTGGCGGAGGTCTACGAAGCCCGTCCGGATATCGACTTGGCCTTCCACACCGTGAAGCGTGTCATGGAAACGCTTCGAAAATACGGTCTAAAAGTCCCCCAATCGGACCAGGATTGGCTCCGTCGGCTGGCCGAGGCACAGATGCGGGAGTCGATAGATTCCTTAAAGGGTTTTTAAGAGAAGGAATTGGAAGCGACACCTTCCTTCGAAACCGGGCCCAATGCAACTAAATTCAGATGGGCATTTGCCGGAGTTGAGCGTGGCCTGTGTGATTTTCAGAAGCCATAAAACCGTTTGATCGCATCCACAACAACCCCCTGTATCTCCGGCGTCAGTTCCGGGAAGATCGGCAGTGCAATGGTTTCATGGGCTGCGCGCTCGGCTTCCGGGCAGTCCCCTGCTTTGTATCCGAGGTTTTGAAAGCATGCTTGAAGATGCAGCGGAATGGGGTAGTAGACCTCGTTTCCGATCTCCTCTTTTTTGAGAAATTCCCGAAGTGTGTCCCGATCGGGCACACGAATGACGAATTGATTGTAGATATGATCGTGTTTGCATCTGGTCCCGGCATATACCGCCTTTGGGAGTCCTAAGGCGATCTTTTCGATGAGACCGCTCTTTTGAAACAACGCGACGTAGCGTTTGGCATTTTCCCGGCGGCGGGCGGTCCAGCGGTCCAGATATTGTAATTTAACATTCACCACCCCGGCCTGCAGTGAATCGAGGCGGAAGTTCCCGCCGATCATCTTATGATAATATTTCGGATGCCCCCCATGCACCCGCATTTTCCGAACCCGCTCGGCCAGCGCCGAATCGTTCGTCACCACCATGCCGCCATCTCCCAAAGCCCCCAGGTTTTTGCTGGGGAAGAATGAAAAACAGCCGAGGTCTCCAAAACTGCCGGCGCGTCTGCCGTCCTGGTATTCCGCACCGATGGCCTGCGCCGCATCCTCAATGATTTTTAAGCCGTGTTTTTTTGAGATTCCCGATATCGCTTCCATATCGGCCACTTGGCCATAGAGATGAACCGGAATAATGGCCTTGGTTTTATCGGTCACCGCCTGTCCGATTTTCTCCGGTGCAATATTGTAACTTTCCGGATCGATATCCACAAAAACCGGTTTCGCCCCGACCCGCGCGATCGCGCCGCCGGTTGCAAAGAAGGTGTAAGTCGAGGTGATGACCTCATCGCCCGTGCCAATTCCCAGCGACATCAGGGAAATGAGCAAGGCGTCGGTTCCGGACGATACGCCGATGGCATGGTCTACCCCACAATAGGCGGCGATGGAAGCCTCCAGCTTTGCGACCTCGGGGCCGAGGATATAGGCCTGGCTTTGAAAAACAGATTCGAAAACCTTAAAGATTTCGTCTTTGATGGGTGCGTGGTGCGCATGCAAATCGAGTAGAGGGACTTTCATTTTTAATCTCCAGATATATAAAAAATCATTTCGCTGCGATGGTGTCTTCGCCTTCGAGGTATTGCAGGCCACATGCCGAACAGGTGGCCGCTTTCGCGTTAAACGAAAGTTTCAGTCCGCAACGACACATCCAGCCGATACGGCGGGCAGGATTTCCGACCATCAAAGCATAATCCGGAACATCCTTGATGACCACGGCACCGGCACCGACAAAGGCATAGGAACCGACGGTGATGCCGCAGAGGATGGTGCAATTCGCCCCCATCGTCGCACCCCGCTTTACCAAGGTGGCTTTACGCTGATCCATCCGCGGGATCTCGCTCCGGGGATTGAACACATTCGTAAACACCATTGAAGGCCCGCAGAACACGTGATCTTCCAATGTCACGCCCTCATAAACGGACACATTGTTTTGAATCTTGACATTGTTTCCAATAACGACATTCGGGCCGATGACGCAATTTTGTCCGACCCTGCATCGCTTGCCGATGTGCGTCCCCTTGAGGATGTGAGACACATGCCAAATGGCGGTCCCCTCATCGATAAAGACCCCATCGTCCACGAAGGCCGACTCATGTACGGTATACGATCTCGTCCCGCCGACCGGTGGAAGGCCCCGATCCGCCTTGTCGGACAAGGCCTTCTGGCATTGCTGAAGCACATTCAAGACGCGAAGGCCTTCTTCTCCATCCGTTCTCGGGACAGCGCGTTTACGGACCGCCTCAAGAAAATGTCGGCACTCCGCCCGGAGCGGTTCTCCTGTTTCACATGCGATCGCTTGCGCGTCGGCTTTGCTCGGCACCGGAACATGGTGCTTCCACTCGATGGAATGGGGGTAGAGACGCAATTTTTCTTCCTTCTCCATATCGTTGAAGACGGCCATTTTTCGATCCCCCACAACAATCAGCTTCTGTTCTTTGAAGGGATGAAGCCAGGACACAAAGATATGCGCCTTGACCCCGCTTGGAAAAGACAAGAGGCTCACGGTCACATCGGCAATCTGAGGATGAAGGTAGTTGCCGCCTTGTGCGCTGACCTGGTCGGGCATCTCGTCCAAAAGCCCGAGAATCACGGAGATATCATGAGGGGCGAAGGACCAGAGGATATTTTCCTCCCGGCGGATCTTTCCTAGGTTGAGGCGATTCGAATAGATATATTGAATACGCCCCAGTTCTCCGGAATCGATTAATGCCTTTAATTTCAAAACCGCCGGATGGTACCAAAGAAGGTGTCCGACCATTAAAACGCGGTTCCGCTCCTTGGCCAGCTTTACAAGCGCTTCCCCTTTTTCGACGGAGAGGCAGAGCGGTTTTTCGACGAAAACATCCTTTCCGGCAAAGAACGCCTGCCGAATAAATTCTCCGTGTGTTTCGGCCGGGGTTGCGATCGCGACGGCGGGGATGGAAGGATCGCCTAAAATTTCTGTAAAGGAGAGGGTTTTCGCCTTGGGATATTGCCGGGACAGGGCGGCGATGCTTTCCTTCCTTCTATCGCATATCGCCGCCAAGGCATTGAGATCAGAGAAATTTCGAACTAGGTTCTTACCCCAATAACCGCCCCCAACAACGGCGACTTGTGGCATTAAGCTTCCTTTATTGGTATCCCGCGTTTTCATGTCCACTCCAGTTTACCTTACAATGGCTTTTTTCGAAACCTCGATCGCTTGCCGGGCTTCTTTCTTGGCGCCGAATAAAACCCGCAATGCTTATCCTTATACCCTATCGGATTTCCGACGCTTTACGGTAGAGGGCACATGAGCAGCGACTCCAAACTTTCTTTCGTCTTCGAAATTTGCACATGATGGATGCCATGCCAGCCGCAGGCGCTTGCTCCAAGGGCATTCGTTTCGATATCGTCTATGAAAATTGTCCTTTCCGGAACCAAGCCGAAGCGTCTCTCCGCCTCCCAAAAAATTTCCGCCTCGGGTTTGAGGGCTCCGATCTCAAACGAAGCCAGCAGGCCAGAACCGAAGGTCTTTAAATTGTAATGCGACAACAAGTAATCCCAGTGCAGCGCGCTGGTATTGCTGAGCAGAAAAACACGGAATTTTCGATTCAGATAAGCGGCCAGCTTGAGCATCTCGTCGATCGGTTCGAAAATTTCGACCCAATGTGCCGTCAACTCCGATCGGTCGACCCGATGGGTCAGGAGACTGTTGAGATTGTCGATGAAGACCTCGCTCGACAGTTGTCCGAGTTCGTAGGATTGAAGGTCCACTCGCTCGACAAAGTCATCGATATCCTTAATGATCGCACCGTTGTTGCTTAAAAACCGAAAAAGCGCGTCATAATTAAAATCGAATAATACGCGGCCGACATCGAACACAATATCCGTTATTTTTTCCACTGACGTTATCTTTATCTTATGATAAAAGCGCTCTCCCCTTGCAGGATCTAGCTGACCACTTCGATGGTCCGGTCTTGCTCCAGTCCGTCGATAAGCCCCCCTAAGGCGATCATTTGTATCAGATAGGAGACGACTCCTTGCGTAATCACTTCTCCGGGAATGAGGACCGGAATGCCCGGTGGATACACCGTCACGATGTCGGCACAGACGGCCCCCTCTGCTTTTTCCAAGGGCAAGTGTTCTTTTCGGTGAAAAAAAGCGGCGCGGGGGGTCATTTTCGTTGCTTCCCCAAAGGAAGGAGGCTGAAGATCTTGAAAGTCGGCCGGGGGGTTTTGACCAAAATGGTGTTTGGAGATCTCCTGTAGCGCGTCAATCAAACCGTCGAGGTCTTCCTGGCGGTCTCCGATGCTGACAATGACGAGCACATGAGCCGGATCGGCCATTTCCACTTGAATGCGATACTGCTCATTTAAGATTCGTAACACCTCAAAACCGGAGAGCCCCAAACCTTCAACCGACAGGGTGAGCTTTGTCACATCCAGATCGCATGTGTTTCCTTCGGGCGGTTTGCCGAAGGCGTTTTTATCGAAACAGAAAAATCCCGGTATCTTATTGATTCTGGCTCGCGCCGATTCCGCGAGCCCAATGGCCTTATCGAGGAGCTTTTCTCCCTCCGTCGCCATCTGCATACGCGCAAGATCGAGCGAGGCCATCAGGATGTACGATGGACTCGTGCTTTGGGTTTGACGCAGGGCGGACGAAAGAAAGACCTTGTCGATCCGCTCCCCCTGGGCATGCAGCATGGAGGCTTGCGTCATCCCTCCGATGATTTTGTGCGTGCTTTGCACGGACAGATCCGCACCGGCAGCCATCGCGGAGGCCGGCAACTTCGAGTGAAAATGCAAATGCGGTCCATGCGCTTCATCCACCAAAACGACCACCCCTCGTTGATGGGCGTAAGAAACAATGGTTTCCAAATCGGCGGCAACACCGAAATAGTTCGGACTGGTCAGGATAAGGGTCTTTGCCTGCGGATTCGCATCGATGGCGGCCTTGACGCCGGCGAAGGACACATTCATCGACAATTTAAGGCCTGGATTGACATCCGGCGAAAAGAAGATCGGCCGTCCTCCCGATAAGATAAGCCCGGCCAGTATCGATTTATGCGCGTTACGTGCAACCAGCACCTCTCGATCCGGGGGACAGGCGGTCAGCATCATGGCGTGGTTTCCACCGCTGGTGCCATTGGTCAGGAAAAAAGAAGCATCCGCGCCGTAGGCTTGTGCGGCCAATTCGTGCGCTTGCTTGATCACGCCTCTCGGTTTTTGAAGCGAATCGACTTCGTCCAGCGTTGTCAGATCGATGGTAAAGATTCGTGGGCCGACAAATTTTCGGAAGCGAGTGGAGATGCCTTTGCCGCTTTTATGCCCGGGAGTATGGAAAGAAACGTTCCGACTTTCAGCTAAGGAAACCATCGCGTCGAAGAGGGGAGTCTTCTGCTGCAGGTTGCCGATCATTCTGGTTTCGTATCAAACTTACACATAGAGGGGATGATTATCTTCTATGATACGCTTCTCCTTGTTCATCTCGGACCGAATCCGTTTCGATAGGAGAAATTGACCTTGATGGGTTTTCCCGTCATAAGCCTGGAGGTCGCCCTGCACCCTTTCGGAAATCCTGCGATCGATTTCCTCCACACTCAATTCCGTCGGATCGGTCCCCTTTGAGGCCATGGCAAAACCCCAGGGAAGACCGAAGGATGGAATCGAGGCTTGATAGGGGCTCACGATCGGAAAGACTTCGTTTAAGGTCCGGCATACGGCTGTAAAATTGAGCAGGTAGGGAATGGTCGTCGTTCCCGCTTGAAGTGCAATGAGTCCGTTTTGACTCAGCCGGACGTTCACCACTTGATAAAACTCCTTGGTATAGAGGAGATAAGCGGGGCCTTCTTCTACCGGCTCGGAAATGTCGATGATGATGATATCGTAAACATCATCCGTTTCTTCCAAATATTTCCGGGCATCCAAAAAACGGAGGTCCACTCGTGGGTCCTCGAAAGCGCCTTGGTGCCATTCGGGTAGATATTGTTTGCAGGTCTCAACCACTTCCCGATCGATATCCACCATCAGAACCTGCCGAACCGATTTGTGGCGGAGCACTTCACGAAGGGTTGCGCCTTCCCCTCCTCCCACGATAAAAACTTTTTCGGGCTTTGGGTGGGTCAAGAGAGCCGGATGCACCAAGGCCTCATGGTAGATGCACTCATCCACTCGGCTCGATTGCATCTTACCATCGAGGATCAATGAGCGGCCGTAGCTTTCGAGGTCTAGAATTTCGAGTTCTTGAAAAGCCGTTCGTTTGGAGTAAACCACACCGGCGATCCCATGCACATGCCCTTCGCACGGAGCCAGATAATCAACGAACCACTTGTAGGATTTTCCCTGAAACATGATTTCCCTCTTTTGCCACGATTGCATGCATTTCCTGAGGGGGTTTTTCTCCGGATAGGAAACCTCTTTTTAATGAAACCATCGAGGGATTTTTCGATTCGAGATGTTTGACCAGGTAGTCTGTTGCATGGTCCGGTTGGAGGGTATTTCCACAGGTGAAAATATCGACGGCCGCATATTCAAATTCCGGCCAGGTGTGAATTGTCAAATGCGATTCTGCAATCACGACAACGCCGCTGATCCCAAAGGGGTTAAACTGGTGAAAGCGGCTTTCGACGACGGTCGCCTTCGCGGCTTTGGCCGCCGTTAATAAAATCGACTCGATCTTTTTAAGATCCCGCAAGATCGAAGCGTTACAATCCCTTAACTCAATAAGAAGGTGTGTTCCCAGTGCTTCCAATCCTTCTTCCCCCCTTTCGTCCAGGGATAGCCCTATCCCTTTTTCACTTCATCGTTGACGGAATTTCACCTCCTTTACCGCTTTGAAGGAGCCACCGAAAATCTTGTTGTAATATATAGCAAAATTCTAAATTGTCAAGAAAAATAAAGCAAAAATATAAGGCATTATTTTAGAAAAACAGCTCTGCTAAACAGGATGTTTGTCTTATATCTTAGGGCCCGAATAAACACCCACGGATTTTATTATAATGCGATTCAGGGCTGGATAAGTCACTGGATGGAGAGGCCTGTTTTGGGTACAGGGCATTGAATTCCCGTTTCTCAAGGCCTCATCTATCGATACTGCAAGAACCCGTCGTGGTTTGCCACTTTGGGCAAATAGCTCCTGGGGATATTTTCGACTTGAGGATCTCTTAGCGCCATCACAAAGACGGTCAACGCCGTGGCTTCTTCGTCGGTTAAGTCCCAGTTGGGCATAATGGTCGGAGGGGTTCTTTCCTTGGGGTCGGCCGCATCGGGGTTCCCCGGAACGATCTTGACGGGATCCTTGAAATGCTCCCACTCCCAGACGCGGGTAATGTGGTCTTCGGACTCGAGTTGTGAAAAATCGTGAACAAGATAAAAAGCCAGTTCCGTCTTGCTGCCCAGATTGGAAAGCTCCGGTGCGACGGTGGGAGTGGTGCCGAATTGACGGATGGCGTGACAAGCGCCGCAGCCGAGTTCGTAGGCCAGCTGTTTGCCCTTCATCAGCACATCGGCCTCCGGCCAATAGACATCGCGAGAGAACAGTTCGTAATGACATTTGGTACATGCGGACTGGACATAGGGACCCGATAAGAGCTGCCGGTCGAGATGCTTGACCACCCCATGCGTTTTACCGACGGTAACCGCACGGCCGTTGCCCTCGTGGCAGATTGTGCAACCGAATTTTTCAAAGGGGTGCTTCGATATATATCCTTCATTTTTAAAATGAGGATGTGTCGTATAGGGTTGGTCTTCGCTTTCGAAGGCCGGATTGTTGACGCCGGCATGGCAAGTCGTGCAGCGGTCCGCACGATCTAATTCCTTGTCCCATATTTGAGTGACTTTCAGGGACGTCTTGGCAATTGCAGGATCACCTGTTACATCCGCAAGTTTTTTGTAATAGGTGGATTGATATGTTTTCCATTCCGCCGTTTCAAAATTATAGACAAATAGGCCGAGCTGCAGGACGACTAGAACGCTTGAGGCTCCGAATACGATATGCTTCAACATGAAAAGACCGATGCTCCCATCATTTCAACGACCGCAAGGAGGACGAGGAGAAGGAAACCTTATTTCCCTTGCTTGTCTTTTTTAAAATCTCTTTCCAACCAAAACGTAAAGGCCACCAAAATCCCCGTAAAGAGAAAGGTACCGACAACCAAAAAAATGCCGATGCCGAGGCGATAGGGATAGGCCCATAAATCATCCATTTAAACACCTCTCAACAAAAGACTATATTTTGAACCAGGGGGTCACCAAGACATATTTTATATTCGCCAGCAAACGGACGAATATTTTTAAAGGCACCCCCATCATGGAGAGAAACATAAACATGGTGAGGTTATAGCGAACAAAACCCAAACGATTGTAAAATTTTCTTAGAAATAGAAAAGGGAGGGTAAAACCCACGACATAATACCCGAGGAACATCGCCCATGTCAGCAGATTGGCAACGGTGACGGCATAGCGCCCGAGGGTGACCAGCGGGCGTTCGCTCAAACCAAGGGCGCTTTGCAGGATCACTTCGAGGTCCACCAACTTGACCGCACCGGCCGGTTGGTGCACATGCGGATCGTCCCAAGGCCAATACCACGACCAATCCAAGCCTCTGAACCAAACGCCGATGACGATGAGGATATACCAGAGCGAAAGACCGAAACCAAAACCGAGCACGGCGAATTTTCTTTCGGAAAAGGTATAGTAGCCTTTTCCCAAAGGGTTGGGGTCAATATAAGGAATCAAGATCAATCCGATGATGATAAAACTGGGCAGCACGACGCCGGCCAACCAAGGATCGAAGAAAACAAGCAGCTCTTGCAATCCAAGAAAATACCAAGGGGCCTTCGTCGGATTCGGCGTCGTATCCGCACTCGCTAACTCCTCCAGGGGCGCGGGCGAATAGAGACATAAAAACAGGAGAATTGCCGTCGCAAAGACCATGGAAATCAGTTCGAGATAAACCAAGTGCGGCCAAACGAGGACCGTATCCTCCGGGCCGATCTTTTCTTTGGCGGTCCGCTTGAATAATTCCGCCAAACCTCCGGATTTCGGGGATGACGCTTTTGATTCCAATTCAGACGCTTTTTCCGACATGACTCCCTTTCATCGAATCGATCGTTTACAACGGTCCTGAAAAACCGTCCTTTCGGATTCTCCAAAAATGGACGGCAATGAACAAGGCGGTCACCAAGGGCAGCGCAAGGCAATGCAGGACATAAAATCGAAGCAGGGCGCTTTGACCGACAACCGTTCCGCCCAGCAGAACAAAAGCGATATCGTTGGTTGGGTTCATGCCCAATTCCGGACCAAAAGGTCCGGCGTTTCCAATTAAAGGCGTGGCCTCCGCCATCTTACTCCCCACCGTGACCGCCCATAAGGCCAACTGATCCCAGGGAAGGAGATAGCCGGTCCAACTTAAGACCAAGGTCGTGGACAGTAAAATCACCCCAACGACCCAATTAAACTCGCGAGGGGGTTTATACGATCCGGTCAAAAAAACCCGGGTCATATGCAGCCAGACGAATAAGACCATGGCGTGAGCCGACCACCTGTGGAGCGATCGAAAAAGATCCCCGAAAAAGATGACGGTTCCTAAATCCTGAATGTTATTGTAGGCGCGATTGGTGTCCGGCACGTAGTAAAACATTAAAAACACGCCTGTAATCGCAAGGAGGATGAAAAAGAAAAAAGTCAATCCCCCCAAACACCAAGTGAACTTAATCTTGAGCGCACCTCGCTGTACCCGAACAGGATGAAGATGAAGGATCACGTTGCTGAACATCACGAGGGCTCGGTTTGCGTCGTTGTCTGGATAGCCGTGTCTGAAGATCGACTTAAAAACCTGTGTTTGATTGACGACCCCTCTTATTTTCTTCAGTAACTCCAACATGCTTAATATTTCTCCTCGGCTTTTAGATCTTTAGAAAAAAAGGCTCCACCTCGCGTTCCGATTCTTCGACCATGAGTCCTTCCTCCGTTCCCTTCGGATCCGGGTCTTGCCTTTTATTGAAATTGACGACAATTTGGCCATCGACCGGATCGAGCGAAATGGCTGTCCGCCACAATGTCCGAGGGGCCGGACCGCCAACCACATTCCCATAGGTGTCATAAATCGATCCGTGACATGGGCAACGGAACAGCTTTTGATCGGAAAACCAATTCGGCGTGCACCCCAGATGGCGACAGATGGCGATTAAGACATACATTCCTCTTTCGTTTCTCACCACCCAAATCTGCCGTTCCTTCTTTAGTTTGGTATCGACGCCTATGCCGTATTCGTCGGGCAAGCCGATCTTAAAAACAGTCGGAGGCTCGTACACAACAGAAGGAAACATGTAGCGTGCCGCACCCGCACCGACACCGCCAAGCGCCGCCGCCAAGCCGCCCCAGCCGACTCCCAGACCCACCAGGGTAAAGAATCGTCTCCGACTGACCTCTTCATCGTTACGCTCTGCAGGACTCACCGTTTTAATCCTCCATCAGTTATTCACGTTCAAAATAAAGGACCCTTCATACAAGGGCTTTCTTTATTTTCTTTTTTTCTTTTTCCTTTTCTTTCTGATTCCGCCGGATTCTTCCTTAATGGGCGTGTTTTTTTTAAACAGGACGAAATAAACGCCCACCCCCATCCCGACAAGAAAAATAATGGTTAGAAAGATCCATAATTTAGCACCCTCCTTTCCGGGTGCGCCGAAATCGATATCGGCACCCCGATGGGAGACGCTATCCTCGGGATCGAACTGGACTTTATGCGTTTTCGTCTTTTCTCCATATTTAATAATGATCTCATCGCCAAGATTGTCGTTGTGAAGGTGGAAGAGGACTTCGTAATAGCCGTCTTCATTGGTTTTGACGTTCTTTTTCTCACCCCCTTTATGCTCCAACCCAAGGCTTGCATGGGGCATGGGAACCCCGACCTCATTCCGGACATGGCCTGATATGACATAGCGATGATCCGCCTCATGGGTTGCGAAAGCCGTCGCCGGAAGTATAAGAAAGAGCAAAAAACAGAGGAAAACCTTTCCAAATGGCTGAAGGCGCTTATATTCAAACTCGATCTCTATCTCAACCAATCCACAAAAAGAAAATTCAAGTCAATCCATCTTGTTTTACAGGATAGACCCATCAGGGAAGCCAATTGCTGGTTTTTCTTATCCGTTTCTCGGGCCCTGCTCATTGTCTTTATGCACCTTCCTCAAGAATCGTTGCAGGAGGATCTCTAAGCCGAATACGACCACCACAACCACAGGCGGATAAAAATAAACGGTTTTGTCGATTTCCGGTTCCATAAAGACAAAATACCATGGCGTAATGGCCCTTTGGGTTTTGGTTTCACCGTTGGTGCCATCCATCGCATGAAAGGCGATGGGGTAAAATTCTCCGATCTTAAATTGGATGTCTTTTTCCTTGTCGGCGGTTTCCAAGGCACGTTTTATTACCACCCGATATTGTCCATCCTTATAATAACCCTTGCCGCTGATATCCGAAGTGTCTTGAAATATCTCTTCATTTAAAATGCCTTTGGAATTACTCTCGATGAATTGATTTTTCTCGGCCACCCAGTACCACAGGTTCACTCCCAGTTTTTCATCCCCCATAATGAAGTAGGGCTTCTTCACGCCATCCGGCTCCAGTTTTTCGGAAAACTGAATGGCCACCTTATCGCTAAAGCGCTCCGGCCGCTTTCTTTTTGCCGGTTTGGCCTTGCTTTTGCTTCGGTCGTCCCAGATCAATAGAAAGCCGATTTCGTTATTATTGAAAAGCGACTTCACGGTAATGTCCGTCACCGTCGGCGTAAACAGCCTTTTTTCAAACGAGATCTGCCCCAGCATCGGCAACCAACTCTGCTGCGCTTCCAACCAAATCGGATCGTCCGGGTCGGTTGGAATCGCCCCCTCGACACGTAACGATTTGATCAGGGATCCTCTCTCGGGCTTTCCTCGATCGGGCGAAAGGGACCGAACATAATTGGCCAAGTTCCAGCTTTTTTCGTTATCGAGTTTGTCGACGAATGAAGGCATGGGTGTCCCGTTTAACCCGGTATTGACGCGCTTATAGATGTCCTTGGCTTCCCCGCCCCCGCGAAAGAGCCAATTCTTGCTGAGATTTCTTGGAAAGACCGGATCGTTCCGGTGGTTTTTGAGGGTTAAGGCAAGTGGTCCATCTCCACGTCCTTGGTTGCCATGACAACCGATACAACCCAGCAGTTCGAATTGTTCCCTTCCCTTTTTGACACTTTCTTCGCTTGTGGGAATCTCAGGGCCCACCGTGATCGTGGGAAGCGTTCCCTCTAATTCCGCCCATTTTGGAGAAAACGTTTTAATGTACTGAATGACCTGTCGGCGTTTTTTTTCACTGAGCACGTCGGCCCAATCGGGCATCCCGGTTCCGGGAAGGCCATGGGTCACGGCCCTAAAGAGATCGTCATCCGTCGGAAGCATATCCCTGGGCGTCGATCGATATTTAAACTCCGCTTTCTTAAAACTTCTGGGTTTCGGCTGAAACAGAATGGCGGCCGGACCGTCACCGTCACCTTCAATACCGTGGCAGGAAATACAGAGCTTCTCGTAGATCAGCTTCCCCGCCGCGAGATCGTCAGCTGGAAGCTGTTCTCCTTCCGGAGGCGCCGTTTCCGCAATCTCTTCTTCATCCGCCAGGAGCAAGGGGCTCCATCCAAGGAGCAGGACAAGCATCAATGGAATCAAAGAGAGCCATTTCAGACTGTTTTTTGAAGACAGATTATTCATCCGAGCCCAGCTCCCATGTTCGAGGCTTAAACCCCGTATAATCGTATAAAAACATAATGACCTTCCAGCGCTCCTCTTCCGTTAAAATCAACTCCCATCGGGGCATCGCGGAATCCCAGGGGGTCGATTCTTCGGGAAGGCCGATGCCGCCCGTTTTCACGCGCCAGAAAACGAAGGATTCTTGAAGCATCGAAATCGTCGTTGCATCGGCAAAATTGGCCGGCTTTACGTTTAAGGCCTCGGCAAAGAACCCTTTTCCGTCCAATTTATCTCCATGACAAAAGACACAATTTTCGTAGAATACGCGCCTGCCCTCTTGAATATACTCTTCACGATGGCTCTCGTCATCGCCATAGGGATTGATAAAACCCGCCGCGGAACCGGGAGGTGCCGGGTGAATCACGCGCTGCGGAAAGGGAGGTTCGAAGTTCGGTTGGATATCCTGGTAGGAACGAAACCCGAAGAAGAGCGGAATGAGCACAAAGATCGTGGCCCGGCTAAATTTCCGACGCGGTTTATCATCTTGACTCCCGCGTATGAATGCAACGATGGGCAGGAAGAAGGTGTTAAAGTCATCCTCGTAGATCGAAACATACAAGACAATCGATATGGTCACCAAGGTCATATACATGAAAATAACGCTGGATGGAAGCGGACTTGTAATCAGTGGCATACCGAATTTTAATATTATGTAAGCGCCGGCCTCCAACCCGAAGGCCTTTGCGATGAGGTGAATTTTCATGGTTATGTATCCCCCTCTCCGTCTTCATTGTTACTGTCGATGACGCTTCCCGCCATTTCAGGCGAATCCCTGAGCGTACTTAGATAGAGGGAAATGGCAAGGGCGTCCTCTTCGTTGAGGTCCAAATTCGGCATTCGGGTCTTCGCCTTGAAGGATTGTGGATTGAGCATCCATCGAAACATAAAATTCGTCTGGAGCATAAAACCCACACGGGTTAAATCGGGGCCCAATTCCCCCCCCTCGCCATTGATAACGTGGCAACCGTTACAGCCTAGCTCGGCAAAGATTTCTTCCCCCAAGGCAATCTGCTCTTCCAAGGCTTCTTCATCCGGAACCATCGATTCCAGCAGGTCGTCAAAGACGTTCGGCCGGACTCTGGGGTATCGCGGTTTCTCGTTATCGAACACACGCTCTTTCGAGTCGGGCTTTGTAAAAACAATCGGTTCATCCTCATAGGAATGAAGTGTCCGCACATAGGCGACAAGCGACCAGAGCTCCTCTTCCGAGAAGACCTTGCCCCATGCAGGCATGGCGGCGGACAGATCAACGCCGTAGCCGCCGACTTCAAGAACCTCGTAGATCTCTTCATTGCTTAACTTCACCATATATTCTTCTGCGCTGTCGGTCAGGTCACGTGGCTGTGGATCTAAATTGACCGCATTGTAGCCCGTGCCATCCCCGCTTTCACCATGACAAGGCATACAATAGCGGTTAAATATCCGGTGACCTTTTGCGGTAAATTCATCTTCACAACCCGCCAGAAAAACCAACAAAAAAACGAACAAAAGCGTCGAGATGTTCTTCATGTTTTTTTCAACCTGCACCCTCACTATCGCGTTTGAGCCAGAGACCCCTTTAACTTCCCGATTTTCATAGAGATGACCCTAACACCGGCAAAGGCAAACCGACTTTATAACCGGTCTGCACTCGGGACTCACTTCCTCCCAACGGATGCGCTATCAAGGGCCATCGCAAGCTTTTCGGGGGTTTCTTCCGATTCTTCCTCAATTTGCTCAGCAGGTTGCACTTCGGGTTCTACGGTCGGTTGCTGAGGAGGCCCATCCGGGGTGCTGTTCGCTAGAATACTCAATTCCTCGGGGGTGACCGTCACCTGACCACCATTGCTTTGGACAAAAGCAACGATGGTCAGGAGCTCCTGAGGTGAAAGGCCGATCGGCGCTTTGTCGATTTTCGGCATCTCCGCGGAATAGGGGGTCGGCTCGGGTGAATGGAAGTCCAGCTTGACATAAGCCTCCGGCTGCGTCAGTGTTTCGTAAATAAATTCACGCGTTAGTCGCGCACCGACACCTGCCAAGTTGGGACATCGGCCATGCCCTTCCCCAATGCTGTGACACAGGGCACATTGACCCTTGCTGTAGAAGATGTCCTGACCGATTTGAACCATATCATCCTGTGTTTTGATCTTTGTCAGATCCAACTCTTTTTTCTCGGGCGGGAACCCGATCTTCTGCGGAACCTGGTAGCCGACATAGGTGTAGCAAATAAGAAAAATACCCACGACAGCCGTTACCTTCAAGATAACAAAGCGTGGGCCGCCCTCTTCTTTTGGGAGCCGCCTGTGTTCTTTTTCCTCAAAAAGATCGCAAAACCACATAAAGACCGGCGCGAGAAAAAAGTATCGCGTCGTAAAACGGTTGTGCCGTATGGTATGCGAGGTCCAGAAGACGATACCGACCATCACACAAAAAATGGCCGTACTGACAACAAAAAGAAAGGACGCGACCCCCAAGGTTGGCGTATAAGCATAGGCAGATGTATCTTCCAGTACACCATAGATATGCCAATGCACGCGAGAAGCGGAACGGGCATATCCCATCAGGGCCATGGTCAAAACGACGAAAACGGCATTAATCACCAATGCATATTGAGAACGCCGGGGCATCACACCCCATTTCATTTTTTGTGTAAGTTTTGCAGAGCGAAGCGCCAGCGCCGTGAGCGGCGTAATCGTAAACATCACAAAAAGCACCGCCAAAACCTGCGCTACAGAGAGCACGTTCACACGATAAACCGAGGGCACAAAATATCCGTAAACACCCAGCCAGATGATAAAGATCACAGCGGCGGTAATCAGCAGCACCGTAAAAATATTGGCGGCCTTCCCCCATTTCACCGTGACAACCTTATCCGCCCGCCAATAAAGAATAAAACAAACAAAGGTGGTCACGATCATCAGATTGACCACGGTCAATTTTGCCGACATCACCCCGAACACCCCAAGCAAAGGATGGTGCGCCCCGCCCATCGCTCTGGCTTCCGAAACGCTCGCGACAAGAGAATGGGGCGTCAGCCAAACGGAAAAAGAACCGACCAGCACAACCAGCATCGCAATAATAGCGCCTTTATATTTCGGGGCGGACTTGGTTCGAAAGGCGATCCCTTGCCAAAAATAATAGTTGGCACCGACAAAGAGCACGCCGATGAGCACGGCTTGAAGGATAAAAAGCCAAGAAAGGATGCCGCCCATCAAGGTGATCCCCATTTGCTGGTTGTATTGATAGACTTCCCTCATGAGATAATAACCGGCGAAGGGCATCGGAAGCAGCCCGAACACACCAATAAAGTTTCCGACATAGCCCATCCAATCGTAATGTTCCTTTTCCTCCGGCGTCTTGGCGCCGAGATAG
Organism: Nitrospiria bacterium; assembly: GCA_046756925.1. Taxonomy (GTDB): domain Bacteria; phylum Nitrospirota; class Nitrospiria; order SBBL01; family JAADHI01; genus JAJDBU01. The sequence continues at coordinate 12,023 of JBHHXH010000029.1, read as the reverse complement.
GCGACGGCCGCATAGGCCCCGCACACAAAACCGCCTAAAATGAGGTTCCCAACGACCCTGTGGATCACCACCGGAATCCAGGTCGGGTTGTTAAGGGCGGTCCAAGCCTTCGCCCACGGACCCAAGTCCGGGCTTAAGACCACTGGGCTGGCTTGAAATGCCAGGAAACCGCTCGGCAAAAACACGAGCGCCGTTCCAGCCAGGTTCAGCATGAGCCCCCAAAAAACGTGCAGCCCTTTTCTGTTTTGCCAGGCCTCCCATTTAGACCAATAAATATAGATAGAAGCCGTTTCGGCGAGGAATAGGAATAAATAGACATAGTAGGTCGGCTTAAAGATATCCGCCATGGCGCTCATGAGTTCAGGGTAAAAAACGAGAAGAGAAAAAAGAAAGAAGATACCTAAAGTCGCAGTCGTTGCAAAAACGGCGACAATTAGGTCGGTAAATTCGTGGGCCAACTTGTCGTATCTCGCCTCCCCTGTCTTGATGCCCATGATTTCAATCACAATGATGAACATGGGCACGCCCAGCAAGAAAGCCCCGAACAAAATATGAACTTGAGCCAGCAGCCACACCAAGTTCCGGCTGCCGATGCTGCTGATATCCCGATAACTGACGCCGCCGGGAAGCTCGGCAAAGACGGAAGCGGACGGGAATAACAGGAGCAAGGCGACAAGCGTACAGACCCAAACGGCCGGTTGTTTAATTATTTTCCCAATCTTCATTTTAATCCCCCTTTTGTATATATATTTGAGGAATCTTAAAACTCTTTATCTTCGATGGGCATTGACCACGGATTCGTTAACCACCTAAGGCTTTTTGTCGCATAAAATTCAAACGTTAACTTTTTTGGAATCTTAAGATGAAATAGATCGAATTTTAACCCAAGATACATGACCAGACTTCCGAGCGCGACCGCCTGTACCGTAGAATATAAATTATGCACCACCTTGGAAAACGATTCAACCCCTGGATAAAGAATCGCCATGCCGGACGTTTTTGTCTGAATGTCGTATAAGAGATGATATGCGTGAGAACTCGGGTCGAATCCATAAGATGCCAATGCGGGCCCAATGGTGGATTCCAGTAGAAAGTTTGGAAATAATCCTAAAAAAGTGATCGCTATAGCCAAGGCCCCCAGGGAGATCTTCATGGAAAGCGGCTCGGATTCGACATTGTCGTATTCCTTGGGGCGATTCCCAAGCATGGTCAATTTAAAAAACTTCATGTTCGATGCAAAGGTGCCGGCCGCCGTGACAATAAACATCACCTCTGCAAACTTTAGAAACGGATCATGCCCAATCTCATAGGCCTCTAAAATCGCGTGATGTATGATGGTCTTGCTGGCAAAGCCGTTAAAAAATGGGATCCCCGAGATACCGCAGGCGGCAACGAAGAGAAAAATGGCACCCAAGGGCATGTTTCGCCATAAGCCCCCAAATCTATACATGTCCTGCTTGTGAACCCTAAAGTAGACCGCGCCCCCTCCCAAGAGGAGGGCAACTTTAAAAAGGGCATGATTCACAATATGATACAAGGCCCCTGCAACACCCATCGCCCCGTCCCGACCGAGATAAGCCGCACACCCGATCCCCATCATAATATATCCCATCTGGCTGACGCTATGTAAGGCGAGCATCCGCTTATAATCGGCGGTAATCAAGGCCGAGATCACCGCGGTAAACATGGTCACCACTCCGACAAAGATCATCACGTACCCGATATTGGCCAATGTCACCCATTCCGCGATCGATTCACCCTGTGGCAAGAACAGCAGGTTCACCGTCAGGAATATTCCGTAGGCGCCGGCCTTGATCATGGCCCCCGAGAGGAGTGCGTGCCCCGGCGAGGGGGCAACGGGATGGGCCTCGGCAAGCCAGAAATGCTCAATAAAAAGACCGGCCTTCCCCCCAAATCCAATGACCATCAATGCCGCGATCTGGTATTTCACCCCAGTGCCCATCGCCTGGGACACCTCCGAGGAGATCGTTTGTATCGCCAGGGTCCCTGTGTAACTGTTTAACAGAACCAAGCCTGAAAGTAGAGAGAGGCTTGTGGCGACCCCCACATAAAAATAGAGATTGGCTCCTCTGATGGCCGGCACATCTTCTCGATGCGCGATTAAGGGATAGGGCAATATCAACAGTCCTTCAAAAAAGATAAAAAGAGTAATAAAGTCGCCGGCGATCAGCACGCCGAGATTCGCGGTCAGCGTTAAGAGGGAAAAGATGTCAAAGCGAAGGCGGCGTCCGGGCTTGCTATCTTGTGCTTGGGTCATATCCGAGATGGCAAAAATATGAGCGACAATCCAGAGAAACGCGGTCACCAAGGCGATCACCAATCCAGCCGGACCCACCTTAAGCCCCATCTCCATACCGGGAATCCAAGTAAACGGGAAGTGCACCCCTCCATCCACGGCCGATTCGTGAATACTCAGAAGAAGCGCAAACGAAATGCTGGTCGCCCCGAGACAAACCCAATTTCTATAGGTGTCGGAATTAGGCCGAATCAGTAATGCAAAGGCACCAATAACAGGTACCAGCACAACCCAGAGTGGTATTATAGACGTTTCCAACTATACGCTCCTTATAGAAATGTATCCCGCGCCAAGCAGGCACCGATTTCAATCAATCGAATCGAACTCATTGAAACATGACTCCAACAAATTCCAATAGAAAATCCGGGTACATGCCGAGCACCAAAGAAACCACCGCGGTAATGCACAAGGGAACCACAACAAATAGAGGGGCTTCCTGAATATCAAACATCGCGTTTTCTTTTTGATCACTCGCAGCCGCTGCGCCTACACTCTGTGGGACCAAATGCGGCACCGCCTCGGGGACGACCGCCACCCTATCTTTATCTTTTTGATGCCTAAAGAACCCGTTCATCACAATGGGCACAAAGTAGAAGGCATTGAGCAACGCACTCGTTGCCAAAACGAGCAGCGTCCAGAACTCTTTTGCCTCCGTCGCGCCGACCATCAGATACCACTTACTCACGAATCCACCCGCCGGGGGAACCCCCACCATGCTGAGCGTCGCAATCGCAAATGCAGCCAAGGTCCAAGGCATCTTTCGAGCGATGCCATCCAATTGAGAAACATGTGTCTTTCTCGTTGCCACATAAATCGAACCCGCGCAGAAGAAAAGGGTAATCTTTGCAAAGGCGTGCATGGCGATATGCATGATGCCGCCCTCTATACCGCTGGGAGTTAGGAGTGCCCCGCCTAAAACCATGTAGGAGAGCTGGCTCACCGTGGAATAGGCAATCCGCTCTTTCAAGTTATCCGCCTTCATACAATAAATCGACGCTGTGATAATTGTAATGGAGGCAATAATTGCGGTCATCTCTCCTAAAGTCATTGGACCGAGATGAAGGGTCTGTACCAAATCGAGACCAAAAATATTAATGATGACGCGTAAAACGCAGAATGCCCCCGTGTTCACCACCGCAACGGCATGCAGCAATGCGCTGACCGGTGTCGGCGCCACCATGGACGCCGGCAGCCAGGAATGAAGCGGCATGAAGGCTACTTTTCCGATGCCGGCTAAGTAAAAAATATAGATGCCGACCAACAGAACCTTGTCCGCATCATGGGGGATGATGCCGTTGGGCGCAAAATCGATGCTCCCCGCAAAGAAGTAGGTTCCAAGAATGGCGGGCGTTAAAAATACCTTCGATGTCCCTAGGAGATAGGCAAGATATTTGTTTCCTTTTTCCCAGGCCTCATTGGTTTCGTGATGCGAAACCAGGGGATAGGTAAAAAAGGTGATCAACTCGTAAAAAATAAACAGGGTAAACCAGTTATTCGAAAAAGCCGCGCCCTCGGTCGCGAACAGGGTCACGGCAAAGCAATAGTAAAATCGGGTCTGGGCATGCTCGTTGAGACTGCGCATGTAGCCGATGGAATAGAAGGAGGTCAATATCCATGTAAACGCGGCAACGATTCCGAACACCATGCCGAGACCATCGACGCGGAACCCGATCGGCACCGAGGGCCAAAAGTCAAAAAGGGTGTAGTAAAGCAGCTTACCGGAAAGCACATCCGGTATCATGGCGCAAACAGCGAAAAACATAAGAAAAGACGTCACCAAGGTCACGCCATCTCGAAGGTTCGGTTTCTTGCGGGTCGCGAGAATCAGGAAGGACCCGATGAAAGGGATTAAAACCGCCCATAAAGGCTTTATGGATTCGACTTCCATACTTACTGTCCTGAATACCCTAGGTTAAAATATCATCAAAAGGGAATTCACTAATGTAGTCCCCTTACAATCTTCTTTGGCTCTGATCATTTCTCAACGGTATGTTCAATTTCCTTGTGTTCGTGCACCGCCGGCTTGTTTCCATGCGACCAGGTATGCTCGTAGGCGATGGTTTTCCAGATCTCTTCCTCGGTCAACTCTTTTCCCCACCCCGGCATCGTGGTCTTCTTAACACCCTCGGAAATCCGCCAGAACCAGTAGCTTTCCGAGAACCGGTTCATCCGCTTTCCCGCACGAAAGTCGCGCGCGCCGCGCTTTTTGGGCCGATCCTTCTTTTCGTCGATCCCATGACAGGTAAGACATCCTTTTTTTGCAACCCTTTTTTTCCTTTTATACACGTATTCTATTTTTCGGGTTTCAAAAATCTCCTTTCCTTCCGCAATGATTTTCGGGTCCGTCCACCATCCGCTCGGCATCCGCTTATCCGCAAATTCCTTCGGCACCGGTTTCAAGGGTTTGTCATCGTCTTTTCCGGCACGCACCAATCCCGGCGTCAAAAACATCAGGATTCCAAATAGACTCAACAGATAAAAAAACTTCTTTCTCATCCATTCACCTCATCTCATTTATGTAATTTGCCTGGTCAAACTTTTTTTAAGCAGACCTCATGTCATTATTCGACATCGGCCTGGCTGTTATATGAATCGATTCGATGACATCCGCCACAATTCTTTCCCTCTACAATCCGCTTGCCCTTCGCGATACGATCCGGACGCGGCGAAGTATCCGATACCGACATGGTGTTTGACGGTTTTCCACTGAGACTGGCCAAATAAGCAAGGATCGACCGTATATCATTATCCGGAATCTTGAAGTTCGGCATGGGTGAGTCCGGACGCATCGCCTGGGGATTTTTTATCCAGTAGAACATCCACTCGGGCCGGATACGCTCGAAGGCGTCAGAAAGCTCCGGCCCGACGATACCGCCCTCGCCATCGGGCGCACGCTTGTGGCACCCGTCACAGGCGTAATCTTCCTCGAAAAAAATCAGGCCTTTTTCGATCTCCTCAGGATCGGAAGGGTCCCAGCCTTTTAATATATTCGGCGAGATGCCCTCATCTTTTAAGGTCATTAAATAGTCGGCCAGCGCTTCAGCCTCTTCATCGGAGAAATAGAACTGAGGCATTTTAGCCTTCGTAAAAGGCATGAATCCATTCGGCCTCAATTTTTCAGGTTGTTTCAAAAATTTTAATAAGGCTTCGCGCCTCCACTTGCTTCCCTCGTGACCGATATTCGGAGCAATAGGACGCAGGAGGTTTGTCGATTTCGCATGACAAACCAGGCACTGCCCATCCCCCTTGACCCCCAGATCAGGGAGCCGGACCGTTTCGGGCAATGGCGTCCCTTTTTCCTCGGACAAGGTCCGGATATAAGCAACCAAACTGTCCATCTGGCCTTCGGTCAACACCGCGCCCCACGGCGGCATATAATAAGAGATATCGACGGCCTCACCTCCTCCATCGATGACTTCGAATATTTCTTCGTCACTATATTTGTCGAATTCAGGTGTGGTTAAATCAGTGGGGTGGACATCGCCCAGCATGTCCGCGTTGATGCCGTTGCCTTTACCGGATTCGCCGTGACAGACGGCACAGTAATGTCGGTAGAGGTGCTTTCCTTCGCGAGGATTGGCTTCGGCCCTTACTATAGCAGCTGAGAAAGTAGAGAGAGAAACTACAAGAAATAAGAAAGCAAGTTTACAAACCGTTTCATTTCTTTCGAGCAAATTCAAACCCTCTCCATGTATATAGGACGGTCTTTCCCCCGCCCTACCGCCATGCGAACACTTAGGGAATCTAACTTAAGGTTGGCATCTTACGGGACAAGCCATTACGCATCGGCTTGGAAAGAATAAATTCTAAAATTTTGAGATTATCGTTCAATATAGTATTGAAAGCCTTTCTAATTGCCCTGATTTTTTATTCCACACCGCTCATCTGCTTACCTGCTTTTTATTCGAAACAGGCTTGCGTCATCGATGAAAAAAGGGCTTCCAACCAGGCAAACCCTTCAAGAGACACTGACGACGCATACCTTTTACAACGCGAACCAACGGCGCCAAAACATCATGCCAGCTCAGCGTTTTACTCGAGACCGCCTCTAATAATTTCCTTAAGATTCCAACAGTTATTATGGGCAAATCGGGACAAAAAAGACACCAGCCCCAGAGAAAGTTTTCGAGTTATAACATACCCCACAAATCATGTCAATAAATTTTTGGCAATATTTGCGCCGCTCAAAATAAGCGATTTATATCCCTCGGTCTTTTCGGATGCGGCCACACGCCTGCACCTGTCTTAAGCTTCCAAACCACCGAAAACCTCTCATTCTCCTTCGAAAAAAGAGATGCCGTCAAGCAATCCGTTCGACTGTTTTTTTTTGAAAATTCGAGCCGATCATACGGTGCACCTCCGGCGCATGGGGCATCATCCCTCCCTTTTTTCCTCCAGAAAATATAAGAGAGCGTCATTGAAAGAAGCAATCATCTCTAAGGTGCATCTAAGGTGCAAGACAGTAACATATAAGACAGTGATCCAATGGGAATAGACAATGAGGCTTGTCGAATCCTTTTTTGTAGCGCAGTTCGAAGCAAATTAGGCCGCGTATCTATATTCGGTCAACCCCTGCGAATTTACTTGAGGTGGATGAAGATCATTCAATAACGCCGGATTAAAAAAAGGCTTTCAATCGTTCGGCCGGAATCCGCCCTTCGCGCAATAATATGGGTTTTGCACCGCACACATCGATCAAGGTCGAGGGACCGGGAGAACCGGGTCCGCCATCAATCACCACATCGAGGTCCCGACCGATCGATGCGGCCACTTCAGCTGCGGTGGTGGGCGCGGGTGCGCCGGAAGGGTTGGCACTGGTGCCAGTGATCGCAAAACCCGTCTCCCGAACCAGGCCAACAGGCAACGCGGCATCGGGAAGGCGGATTCCGATGGTGCCGGTCCCGGCCGTTACAAAATCGGGCAAGCCCGGGACCGCTTCGAAAACGAGGGTTAGCGGTCCCGGCCAAAAGGCGGTGATCACGGCCTCGGCCAAGGGCGTTACGTTTAAGGCCAAGTCGTTCAGCCGGTCCAACCCGTCGATCAACAAGAGAATCGGCTTGGATACCGGGCGGCCTTTGATCTTAAAAATGCGGGCCACCGCCTCTTGGTCGAATGGATTCGCCGCGAGGCCGTAATACGTATCCGTCGGGAAAGCAATGACCGCGCCTTTTCGAATCAGTCCACCCAAATCGGATAAGACCTTCAAATCCGGATTCACCGGATCCACTGCAATCACATCAGGCATGGCGGTACTTTATGCTAGAGAGAAGCGGGAAAGCAACCAAAAGGGGGATTGCGGGATGGATTAAGGAACATCCTGTGCTATATCGGTCCGAAAATGCATGCCTGGAAAGGAAATTTGCGCGATCGTTTGATAAGCTTGTTGCCGGGCTTCCGACACGGTGGGTTGGACGGCCGTCACACCCAAGACCCGGCCGCCGCTCGTCTGCCATTGACCTTCCGGGCGTTTTGTCCCCGCATGAAAAACAAGGCTGTCGCTGAAATCGCCATCCAGACCGGAAATCGGCTCGCCTTTTTTATAGGGACCCGGATAGCCCCCCGAGGCCAAGACCACGCAAACAGAACCGCCCCCTTCCCAGTCGATTTGGACAGAATCGAGACGGCCTTCGATACTGGCCAGCATCGTATCGACCCAATCGGTCTTTAAGCGCGGCAGCAGGGCCTGGGCTTCCGGATCGCCCCAGCGGGCGTTGTATTCCAGTACGTAGACGCCCCTGTCGGTCAGCATCAAACCGGCATAGAGCATGCCCTTGTAGGGCATCCCTTCTTTCGCCATACCAGAGAGCGTGGGTTCGATCACCTTCGACATGATTTCGGCCTCAAGCGCAGGCGTCATCCGAGGCGAGGGCGAAACCACGCCCATACCGCCGGTGTTGGGTCCTCGATTTCCATTGAAGACCGCCTTATGGTCTTGCGCCGTTCCCACCGGAATCGCATGCACGCCGTCGGTCACGACAAAGAAGGACGCCTCGACCCCTTCTAAAAATTGCTCGATAATCATTTCCGTCGCCGCATCCCCGATCGACCTCAAGAAATCCAGGCCTTCCTCCACCTCTTTTTCGGTGTGCGCAATCACCACCCCTTTCCCGGCAGCAAGTCCATCCACTTTTAGCACCACAGGAAGATCCATTGCCGTTACACGCCCATAAGCGTCCTCAATTCCAACAACCTCCGCCCGCGCGGTCGGCACACCGTATTTCTCCATCAAGCGTTTGGAAAACACCTTGCTCGATTCGATCTGCGCCGCAGCGCGGGAAGGCCCGAAAATCTTCAAGCCCTTTTCCTCGAAGCGATCGACAATGCCGAGGGAAAGCGGCAGCTCCGGACCGACGACCGTCAGGTCGATGCCCTGTTCGCCGACGAAACGCAGCAGGCCGTCAATATCATCCACTGGAATCGACGCCAAGTCCGACAGGGCGGCCATGCCCGGATTCCCCGGCGCACAGTAGAGTTTCGTCACAGACGGGCTTTGGGCGATTTTCCAAACCAGTGCATGCTCCCGACCGCCGGAGCCGATCACGAGGATTCTCACATTACCACCTTTATGTGCATCCGTATTTCAATTGAGATTTAATGCCGGAAATGCCGCATGCCCGTCAAGACCATCACCATCTTGTGGCCGTTGATCGCCTCGATCACCTCGTTGTCCCGGACCGAACCGCCCGGCTGGATCACCGCCGTGATGCCCGCTTCGGCGGCGGCATCGATCGCGTCTCGGAAGGGGAAGAAGGCGTCGGAGGCCATGACGCAACCTTCGAGCGGAAATTGGGCCTTCATCGTCGCGATCTTTACCGAATCCACCCGGCTCATTTGTCCCGCGCCGATGCCGATGGCATGCCCCGGCTTGGCGAAGACGATGGCGTTCGACTTCACGTGTTTGCACACCCGCCAGGCGAAGAGCAGGGCCGAAAGCTCGTCTTCTGTCGGTTTCCGGCTGCTGACCGTTTTGAGATCGGCGGCATCCGAAATACATTGGCGGTCGTATTCCTGAACCAGGAGACCGTCGGCCAAGCGCCGCAGGTCTAAGCGCGCCGGCGTCGGCCTTGCGGCGGCATCCTTTCCTGCTTCGATGATTCGCAGGTTTTTCTTCGTCTTGAAAACGGCCAGGGCCCCAAGATCGACCGCCGGCGCAATCACCACCTCCATGAAAGTGGAGGTGATTTCCTTCGCCGTCTCGGTATCGACCGGCCGATTGAAGGCCGCCACCCCGCCGAAGGCCGAAAGCGGATCGGTCGAACGGGCCTTGCGATAGGCATCGGCCAAGGTTTCGCCCGTGGCCACACCGCAGGGGTTGTTGTGTTTCACCACCACAGCGGTTATCTCGGCAAAGCCTCTGACAAGTTCGAAGGCCGCATCCATGTCGAGGAAGTTGTTGTAAGACATCTCCTTGCCCCAGAGCTGCCTCATCTCCGAAGCCGCCCCGGCCTCCCGGTACAGTCCCGCCTGCTGGTGGGGATTTTCGCCGTAGCGCAAAGTCTGTACTTTTTGGAAGGAAAGCGAGAGGGTCTGCGGCAGGGATTCTTCCTCTTTGTGATCCAATCCGTCCAGATAGGCATGGATGGCCCGGTCATAAGCCGAGGTGCTTTGAAAAACCTTTTTCGCCAAGTCCGCCCGGCGCTCTTGGGACACCTCGCCGCCGGAGGCCTTCATCTCATCGAGAACGGTCGAATAGTCCGCCGGATCGGTAATCACCACCACATCTTTATAGTTTTTGGCCGCGGAACGCAGCATGGTCGGGCCACCGATATCGATCTGCTCGATGGCCTCCGCCAAAGTCACGCCCGGCTTGGCGATGGTCTCTTGAAAGGGGTAGAGGTTGACCACGACCAAATCAATGGGTGCAATATCCTGCTTCGCCATTTGCGCGACATGCTGCGGGTCGTCCCGTTTACCCAAAATGCCCCCGTGAATCTTGGGATGCAGGGTTTTCACCCGGCCGCCCAGCATCTCGGGAAAGCCCGTCTCTTCCGAGACTTCTTTGACCGCAATTCCTTTTTCTTTCAAAAGTTTGTAGGTGCCGCCCGTCGAAAGCAGGGCCACCCCCAGTGTCTGCAATCCTGAGGCAAAATCAACAATCCCTTCCTTATGATAGACGCTTAAAATCGCACGTTTAATTTGAGACATTTCCCCTCCAACATGAGTGCGCAAAAATTTGATCGAAGTATAGGCAAATGCGGACGACAATTCAAGGGAAGCTTGGGGAATTTAAAGAAACGGAGTGTTAGAAACAAAGATTACCCTATTTTTAAAAAACCGTCATTGAAAATTTATACAAGTAAATATATAATCCAAAGATATGAAACCTATCGAATTTTGCGGTCGATCCCTTGTCTCGATTCGCGCTTTTCCCGCATCGGCAAAACGGGAAGCCGGTTTACAGCTAGACCGTATACAGCGGGACCTCGACCCAATCGATTGGAAACCCATGCCTTCTATCGGGAAAGGCGTGAAGGAAGTCCGAATCAAAGAACAAGGAGAATACCGCGTGATTTATATCGCCAAGTTCAAGGAGACGATATACATTCTGCACGCATTTCAAAAAAAGACCCAAAAGACACGAATACAAGATATTGAAACGGCCAAACGTGCTCTAAAAGATGTATACGAAAGGATGAAGTAATGATAAAAAACGAAAAATTCGGAAGCGTATGGGAGGCATTAGAAGGCGATCCGATTCGCGTCGAAAATTTTAAATTGCGTTCAGCCTTAATGATTAAAATCGCAGAAAAAATAAGGTCTAAAAAATTAACGCAAAAGGAAGCTGCCAAGATGCTTCGGATTACCCAACCACGGGTCAGCGCCCTGTTGAAAGGAAAGATCGACGCCTTCCGCTTAGACAGCCTCGTCGACATGGCCCATCGTTTGGGATTGCACGTCTCGATTAAAATCGCGGCATAGATTAAACTGTATCGGCGGGGCGTTCATGAATCGCCTCACGTCGATTCATCGAGTGTCCATAAAGCACAGTAGACACGCATCCTGTAGAGTCATCGACGATGTATAGAGCAGCGGATAACAATGCAGCGCCCAAGGCATTGGAAAACCTGCGCATGCGTCTGCTGGATTTGACGGCCCGCAATCGTTTGATCAACTTTCGGTACACTAAGCGCGGCGGCCTGCATATTATCGACGAGCTACCGGATCAGTTAGTTGAAACATTATTAGCCGAGACCGAGATGCGTTTTTTACCAGTGCCTGAGCCGTCCCGCGATGAACTGGTTCAGGCCGGCTATATAAAAATCGACGATGAGACTGGCCTTGAAATTCGGCTTCGGAAAGACCCAAGCGCTGAGGAATGGGCAAAACATCTGGGCTTGTCCACGGATTACGAAATGCCGAATCCATCAGAAAACGTGGACGATCACAAACATCGCGATACCGCAATTCAAACATTGTTCTATCCTTATGAGCTTGAGGCACGGCTTAAAAAATTATTTCAAACCGCCGAGTCAGCCATCCAGGAAATGGGCGCGAACATCCTCTATTTGGCTTTTGGATTTTTGGAATGGTTTGACACGGGTCATGATAATGCACGTATTGCACCCCTGTTTCTGTTACCGGTACGCCTGCACAAGGGGCGGTTGAATCAACGGACCAAGACCCACAAATACACACTGAGCTATTCCGGTGAAGATATTATTAACTTGGCCAATAAATATAGAGATTTATTGTAGCAATATTGGTA
>JBHHXH010000028.1:0-29920 GCA_046756925.1 Nitrospiria bacterium | reverse complement strand
TCAGGATTTCACTTATAAAAGACAATCTACTGTGTCAGCTATTGGGTCCACTTCATGCCAAATTCCTCATATGCTATAATGGTGTAGATTATCAATCTATAAAGAGGAGCGCGATGCCGAAGCGGGTTCTGGAAGAATTCAGGGTCGAATGGTTTCAGCTTCTGGATGCCGACGGCAAGGTCGATGCGTCCCTCCTCCCCTCCCCCGATCTACTTACCGAAAAAAAAATCAAACGCTTCTATGAGGCGATGGTCCTCATACGGGCTTTTGACGAAAAGGCCTTGAACCTGCAGCGCACAGGGAGAATTGGGACCTATGCCTCGATTCAGGGTCAGGAGGCGATCCAGGCCGGCTGCGCCGCGGCGCTCCAACCGTCTGATTGGTTCTTTCCCGCCTTTCGCGAAACGGGCTTGTCCATCCTACGCGGTTACCCCATCGAGATGCTTTATCAGTTCTGGTCGGGAGATGAACGGGGAGGCCGAACGCCCAACGGGATCCACGATTTTCCGATCGCCATTCCGGTCGGCACACACATCCCCCATGCGGTCGGCGCCGCCTGGGCGGCACAATTCAAAAAAGATCCCATCGCGGTGTTGTGTACCTTTGGAGACGGAGCAACCTCCAAGGGAGATTTTCACGAAGGGATGAACTTCGCCGGGGTCTTTAAACTGCCCATCGTGTTTCTCTGCCAAAACAACCAATGGGCGATTTCGGTGCCGGTCTCCCACCAAACCGCATCCGCCACCCTGGCCCAAAAAGCGATGGCTTATGGATTCAAGGGCGTGCAGGTTGACGGGAACGATGTCTTGGGCATTTACCTGAAAGTAAACGAGGCCCTCGAGAAGGCGCGGCGCGGAGAGGGACCCACCTTTGTCGAGTGCTTGACCTATCGACTTAAAGATCATACGACGGCCGACGATGCCAGCCGTTACCGATCCGAAGAAGAAGTGGATCGCTGGCGAAAAAAAGATCCGATGCGCCGGCTGCGCACCTATCTAGAAACAACCTTTGCTTGGTCGGCAACGCAAGAAAAAGGGCTTCAAGAGGCGGTCGCCGAGCGGATCGCCTCGGCCGTTTCGACTTTCGAATCGGAGCCGCCGGTGGACCCGGAGGAAATGTTCGACTTTCTCTTTGCCTCACTCACACCGGAGTTGACACAACAAAAAGCGGATTTCAAAAAACGACTCGGCAACAAGGAAGCATAAGTGAGCAAACTGACCTTGATACAAGCGGTCAACCAGGCCCTCCTTCATGAGATGGATCGGAACCCGGACCTCATCTTGTTGGGGGAAGACATCGGCAGAGACGGCGGGGTCTTCCGCGCGACGGATGGTTTGATCGACCGTTTTGGCGAATCCAGGGTAGTCGATACACCGCTTTCCGAATCGGCCATTGTCGGGACCGCCATCGGAATGGCGGCCTACGGCCTGAGACCGGTGGCCGAGATCCAGTTTATGGGCTTTCTCTACGGCGCGATGGAACAGTTGCTTTCGCATGCCGCACGGCTTCGAACCAGAAGCCGCGGGCGCTACACCTGTCCCCTCGTCGTACGGACCCCCTACGGCGGCGGCATCCACGCGCCGGAGCTGCATTCGGAAAGCACAGAGGTTCTTTTTATTCATACGCCGGGGATTAAGGTGGTGGTTCCTTCATCACCGGCCGAGGCGAAGGGCCTGCTGCTGTCGGCCATCCGCGATCCCGACCCGGTCATGTTTCTGGAGCCTTCGAAGATTTATCGTGCGATTAAAGAAGAAGTCCCGGAGGAAGAGGTCCTCATCCCCCTTGGCGAAGCCCGCGTGGTGGCCCAAGGGGAGGATGCGACGCTGATTGCCTGGGGGGCGATGCTCCATCCCACATTGGAGGCGGCCGAACGGCTGGCCGCTGATGGGATTCAGCCGGAGGTGATCGACCTTCGGACCCTTTCGCCCCTGGACAGCGACACCATCCTTGAATCCGCGGAGAGGACGGGCCGCGTGGTCATTGTGCACGAGGCCCCGCGTACCTGCGGCCTGGGTGCCGAGATCGCCGCACAGATTTCCGAAAAAGGGCTCTTGTCCCTGAAAGCGCCCATCCTCCGCGTCACCGGTTACGACACACCGGTCCCCCTTCCCAAAAGCGAAGGCTACTATTTCCCCGGGTGCGATCAGATTGTCGAAGCGGTTCAAAAGGTGGTCGGGTTTTAACGATGAAAAAAGTCTTTACATTCCCCGATGTCGGTGAAGGCATTGCCGAAGGAGAAATCGTCAAATGGTTGGTTTCCAAAGGGGATGTGATCAAGGAAGATCAGCCCTTGATCGATGTGGAAACCGACAAGGCGGTCGTCAGCCTGCCCTCTCCCTATGCCGGGAAAATCATCGCCCTGCACGGGGAGCCGGGTGAAATCATCGCGGTTGGTGCAACCCTGGTGACCATCGAAACGGAGATCGCGGCCAAGAAGTCCACTCCCGGCAAGGGAAAAAGGAAAGACAGCGGATCGGTGGTCGGGGAACTGGAAACCTCGGAAAAAGAATTCATCCTGCCCATTCACAAAAAACCGGACGAAACCGCTTCGAAAAAACAGGCCGAGCGTGAGGTGCGCGCGATCCCCTCGGTCCGGATACGGGCCAAGGCCCTCGGCGTCGATCTGGACACGCTTCAAGGGAGCGGTCCGGAAGGGCGGATCACCCGTGAAGATGTCGAGAAAGCTGCGCGGACATCCGGTGTCCCGCCTACGGAAACGGCGGCGCATGGCCCTGTCGAGCGAGTCCCATTCCGGGGGGTGCGCCGCAGCGGGGCGCGGCACGTGGCCCAATCGTCGGAAAAGGTCGCGGCGGTCACCTTTGTCGACGACGCCGATATTACCAAACTGGAACGTGTCCGCTTGAATAAGAAGGTCCTGGCCGAGGAACGGGGCTTCAACCTGACCTACCTGCCCTTTGTCATCAAATCGGTCGTGGCTGGCCTGAAGGCCTTCCCCTATCTGAATGCCACGCTGGATGAGGCGAAAGAAGAGATCCTCCTCAAAAAATATTACAACATCGGCATCGCCGTCGATACCCCGGACGGCCTGATGGTCTTTGTCATCAAGGATGCCGATCAAAAAAGCATTCTCGATCTGGCCCAGGAGATCTCGACACTGACCGAAAAAGCCTTTGCGCGCACGATAGCGCTGCCGGAGTTGAAGGGTGGAACCTTCACCCTCACCAACTATGGGGTTATCGGGGGCATCTACGGCACCCCCATCATCAACTACCCGGAGGTCGGCATCCTGGGACTTGGTAAGATCGAGGACCGGGCCGTGGTCCGCTCAGGAGAAATCGTCATTCGAAAAATCCTGCCGCTTTCCCTCACCTTCGACCACCGCGTCATCTACGGCTCAGAGGGGGCCCGTTTTATGAACACAGTGATTGAGCACCTCGAGGATCCGGACCTGATGCTGATCGAAGGGAAGTAGATCTCCTAGACAGGACCTATTTCCAAAAAACCCCCTAAAACCGGAACTGATTCCTCCCCTTATCAGTGCCTAGGAATCGATGGGCATGGAATGAAGATCTGCGTCTCGAATCAAAATAAGCGCCTTCCCCGGTTCCAAAACGGTCCGTTGTCTTGCCGACCATGAAGAACATCCATTCAAACCAAGATTTGCAAACCTTAGCGGCCACAATGGGTCGAGGCGGACTCTCGGCGGATTAAAAACAGCATCAGGGTCAGGACTCAGCACAAAGCATTTAAGTTTTCCTGCAAGATACCGATGTTTCAAGGTAAATTCTTCAAAACCACCTAGGAATCAGCTGTTTTTTCCACATTTTACGGGGGAAAAGAAGCAATTTTTTAGATATCGAGTATAATTGGAAAAAGTGGAATGACATGAACAATTCAATCCGGCCTTCTTTCGCTCTGTCGAAGGCGCTTTACGGACAATAATACATCACCCAACAGACAGTATCGGATAAGGTAACATGTCCAATAACGCAGATAGTTCTTTAACGAGGAACAACCTGCTGACTTTCCGCGATTTCATTCAATCGAGAACGGGACTTTTTTTCCCGGAAACCAAATTTTTTTCAATCGAACGCATTATAGAATCCAGTTATCAAAATTCCCCTGTTTCAGAGTTCGATGACTATATTCTATACCTCCATTCGATTCCCGGAAGAAACCACCTAAAAAAACTGATTTCCCTGCTCACCACAAACGAAACCTATTTTTTTCGCGAAAAATCTCACTTTGATATGTTGGAGAACCATCTGCTGCCGGAACTCATCGCAAGGGGAAATACCACTTCCAAGGAAATCTCGATTTGGTGCGCGGGCTGTTCGACCGGTGAGGAACCGTATTCCATCGCGATTCAACTCAAAAGGCTGATCCGAAATATTAACGAATGGAAGATTGAAATTATCGCCAGCGATATTGACGAACACGCACTCCAAAAAGGCATGGAAGGAAATTACGGACCGTGGTCTTTTAGAGGCATGGAACGCAGGGTCATACGGAATTCATTTTCGAAAATAAACGACCGATACAAAATAAACGACGAATTCAGATCCCTTGTGACCTTTAAAACGCATAACATGATCTCTCAACATCCTCCAGTGCCAAATAATACGCAACATACATTCGACATTATTATTTGTAGAAATGTCACGATTTACTTCGAAAAAAAAACAACGACGGAGCTTGCCTCAAAATTTTTCAATGTATTGAGAGAGGGGGGCTATCTCATCGTCGGTCATGCAGAACATTCCGCCGAAATCTTCTGCATGTTTAAAACGCGGGCCTTTCCAGACGCCATTGTGTACCAAAAAGAGGAGAAGGATCAGGATCCCTCCAAGTCCGAAATCCCGCTCTATTCAAACCCTCCACTTTCGGAAAAAAATAAGCAATATCCAGCGCTTCGCGATAACGGTCATCCCAAGTCCCGGCAATCCGGGCGCAAACCCAAGGACTTGCTGACGGAAATCATCAACAGGAAACCGGCCGGCCCCCCAAAACCGAGCCTGACCAAATATGTCAAGCAGCGTAAAACATCAAGCGAAGAAAGCAGTATATTTAACGAAGCAATGGGCTACTTTCTAAAAAAGAATTATGAACTGGCCATCGACCGCTTCTTGCGAATCGTCCACATTAATGCCTCCAATGCCAGAGCTTGCTGGATGCTGGCGCACATGGCATCCAACAGAGGGTATTTCGAAGAAGCCATCGCCTGGTCGAATCGATGCATTAAAATCGACCCGCTCTTTAAGGAGGCTTATTACACCCTATCCATTGTGTACTTGGCGATGAAAAAGTTTGATGAAGCCCTAAGGTCCATTAAAAAGGCTGTCTATATCGATCAAAATTTCATCCTCGGCCACTTTGTGATGGGGAATATCTATCATTTGATGAACCGTCCGGCACAAGGAGGCAAATGCATACAAACGGTCAAAGATCTTTTGGCTTCTAAAACGGATGATGAAGTCATCTTCGAAACCGAACACTTAACAGTCGGAGATCTGATCACCTCACTGGAATGTAAGGCGCGCAATCAATGACCTTGGTTATTTTTTCCTTAAAAAACGAACGTTATGCGGTTGATGTGAAGGATGTGGAAGAAGTGATTCCGCTTCCGGCCATTACCCCATTGGCCAACCAACCGACCTTCGTGTGCGGGATGATTTACTTAAGGGGCCGGGCCGTCCCAGTCATCGACTTAAGAAAACGTCTCGAATTCGGAAACCCAACCTTGGAACTGGACAACGATATCATTGTCACCCGTGTGGACACGCTGGTGACGGGCTTGATCGTCGATAAAGTTCTTTCGGTCGTGGATATTGAAGAACCGCAACTGATCGATCCGCCGAATATGATCAAAGGCACACAGCTTAAATATATCTCTGCAGTCGCTCAAATCGACGAAACACACGTGATTTTGCTGGATTTGCAAAAAATGCTTGCCGGAGGCGAAGCTGCCACACTTCGATCCCTCGAAATAACGACCGGCAAGGCGGGAGCACTGAGGCATGAACTTTAAAAATATGATGGGGGCAATGCATACAAATCAACAAGAAGTCGATCATTGGGAATATTTTAGAAAAAAAACCAATGATCTCCGGAATATTGCTAAACAACATCGAGATCTGTCATCGGACGAAAAAGAGGCCGTCTTTATTCAACGCGCAAAAAGCCTTCAACAGGAAAAGAGGAAAGGAACGGCGCAAAAGGACTTCCTCAAAGTCATTTCCTTTCATGTCGGGGGGGAATTGTTCGGTATCGAAGTCAAACATCTTCAAGAAGTATATGAAGCAAACCGCATCGTCCGCATCCCCTGCACCCCTTCGGTCCTCGTCGGTTTGATCAACTACAGAGGGACCGTCTTAACTATCATTGACCTCAGCATATTATTCGATATTGAGAAAGAACCCGAACACGATCCGGCCCGTCCTCAAGAAGAACGGCATCGGCCGGTCGAACACAAACCGCATATCATCCTGATCGTCGAATACTCGGGGAAAAGGGCCGGCATCATCATCGACAAGCTGGACAACATCATCGAATTACCGGCAAAGCATATTCAGCCCGTTTCTTCTTTTTTTCAAAACAACAGCAAAATCGTGAAATCGGAAGCGCAGTGGAAGGATAAACCGCTCCTACTGATCGATCCCGAAGCGCTTTTATGCGACGAAAGACTGTATATCAACGAAGTGGTATGAGTAAAAGCCCTGACGGCGAAAGCACGTGTCACGGTCGAAGACAAAGGTAGCTCTACAAATCACATTCCTAGGGGGGGGAAATGTTTTCAATAGCTAAACTATCGATGCAACAGCGGTTGATCATTATTATCGCATTGACCCTGGCGGTCGGACTGGGGTTCATCTCTTTTTTTTCCATAAAAAACAACATCGAAAACATTAAAAAAGCCGAACACAACAAGATGGATCTATTGTCTACGGTCTTTGAAAAAGGCATTAAAAACGCAATGGTGACCGGAAATGCCCCGATTGTCATCGGCTGGCTTGAAAGCATTCTAAAGACCCACGATCTCGTCGAATTAAGAGATTATCGGAGAAACGGCGTCGCCGCGTTTATCGACAACGAAACCCGGAAGGATGTCAACGCATTTCTCACCTTCGAAAAATTCCCCTTAAGAAATGTTAAAAAAACACCCAGGAGATTCGACCAAAACCGGATGCGGGAATTTAAGGAAGCCGTCGACACGGCAAGCCCCATCTCCTATGATGAGGAAATCAACGGAGAACCGGTCCATACCCGGCTGCTTCCGATCGTAAAGGACGAACGCTGTATCCTGTGTCATGGTTACGAAGACCATCCCGTGCGCAGCATCCTCCAAATATCGGTCTCCAGAACCGCCATGATCGAGGCGATTAACCACAATATCCTTTGGGCGATCATATCGTCGGTCGTGGTAATCTCCTTAATCGGAATCGTCATGAATCTGCTCATTAATCGAGAAGTCATCAAACCGATTAAAGTCGCAATGTCTAAAATCTCCAATTCTGCCGACAGCCAAGATAAAATCACGTCGCAACAAGCCTCGTCGGTCCATGAAGTAACGACCACTGTCGAACAATTAAACGCCTCATCGAAGCAGGTCAACGCCAAGGCGGAGTCGCTGGCGAACCAATCGAAGGAAGCGCTCTCCGTCGCCCATGCCGGCCAACAGGCCATCGACGAATCCATTTCCGAGATGAATTCGATAAAGAAGAAGGTCTCGGAAATTGCGGAAGATGTACTCAACTTGAGCGAAAACACCAACCAAATCGGCGCGATTATCAATGTCGTGGGCGATATCGCGAACAAGACGGATATGCTCGCCGTGAACGCGGCCATCGAGGCGGCCAAGGCAGCGGACCATGGAAAAGGCTTTGCCGTTGTCGCCTCCGAGGTCCGCTCGCTCGCCGATCAAAGCAAGAAGGCCGCGGAAAAGATCGAAGAACTGATATTGGAAATTCAAAACTCCGTCAATTCGACGGTCATGACGACCGAAGAAGGCGGTAAAAGAGTCGATACGGGCGTGAATCATATCCTTGAAGCGGGCTCGACCATCAATAACGCCATCGAGACCATCAGCGCCACGGCCGATGCGGCCAATGAAATCGCCATCGCGTCACGGCAGGAATCCCTGGCGAACAACCAGGTCGCGGAGGCGATGAGTCAAATCAATAAAGGCATGCAGGAATCGACGGCGGCAACAAAAGAATCGTTGAATTCCATTAAACAATTGCATCGGCTCATCGATCGAAAAATTGAAAAATTAAAAGCCATCCAAGTCAATGAAGACGATTTTTTTGAAAATGAAGGCCGAGACCGATAATGGATTTAAACAAAGAAGATTTTGAAAGGCTTTTCGAAGTTTTCAAAGTCGAATGTGACGAGCACATTCAAAACTTGAATGAAGCCCTCATTTCCTTGGAAGAAAACCCGGACCAATCCGAGCTGATCGAAGAAGTCTTCCGGGAAGCGCACAGTTTAAAAGGCGCTGCAAGGATGATCAACTTCAGCTCGATCGAACAAATTTCTCACCACTTGGAAACGATTCTCGGAAAGGTGAAAAGCAGCGAGATGACCTTTTCCTCCGAAATCAGCGGATTGGTGCTCAAAGGCTTGGATGTGATCGAGACGATCGTGCAATCCATTTCCGAAGGGGATGAAGAAAACAAGATCGATACTTCGGGCATCCTCCATGAATTGGAGAGGGCTTTCAACCCCGATGTCCCCGACAAAGCCGGCAACGGAAAAGAAGCCGACACGGAAAGTGCCGATGATGAAACCGCATCCGAGTTACATGAGGACGATTTCAGCCAGTTCTTAGCGGTTTTTAAGGTCGAATGCAAAGAGCATATTCAGAATCTAAATGAAGCCCTCATCTCCTTGGAAGAAAACCCGAATCAACCCGATTTGATCGAAACCGTCTTCCGGGAAGCCCATAGTTTAAAGGGAGCGGCGAGAATGATGAATGTCACATCGATCGAAAACATCTCCCACCAATTGGAATCGATTCTCGGCAGCGTTAAAAATAAACGGATGGACTTCTCAACGGAAGTCGGAGATCTCGTCCTAAAGGGATTGGACGCCGTCGAAAACATCCTGCAAGATCTGTCGGAAAACGATAAATCCGAGGGGTCCGAGGCGATCGATGCCGACAAAATCATCGCGGAACTGAAACGCGCCCATCACATCCAAGCCGCCGTATCGAAGGGTGAAAACGGACCTGCAAGCCATCGGTCGAATACCACGGCAAGCCAAGCGCCTTCGGAGATAAAAGGAGATATCGCGTTATTTTCGCAAGAAACCCGAGACGCACACAAAAAACTGGTGACAAACCTGCTCGAACTCGAACGGGAATCAGGAAGGCGTTCGGCATTAAAAAATGCATACGAACAAGCCTATGCATTGAAAGGGAGCGCTCGAATCATCAAGCACCTTGAAATGGGAGACCTCTCGCTTTCGCTGGAAAAACTCTTACATGAAATGATGAATGGCGCGATCCCTGTTTCTAAAAACCTCACCGGCGCCTTATTGGACGCGACGGATTTGGTCAATGAATATATCGGACAGATCGAAGCGGATGCGGGGATACAACCGTCTCCGCATTTTAAAAAAATCAATAACCGCTTGGATGCTTGGATAAAAACAGCATCGTCCCCCATCGATAAAAAAACGAAAACGGCGCAAAAAAATATCAGAACCCAAACGATGTGGAAAAAACCCCCTACCGGCAAACAAAGCAGCACGGTCCGGGTCAGTTCCGAAAAGCTCGACCGCTTGATGGATCAGGGGGGAGAACTGCTGATCATGAAACTAAAAGCGCGCCAACGCCTGACGGATATTCAAACCATCATCGACGATTTCAATGTCCTTCAGCGCGATATCAAAAAAAACCCCAGGTCGTCCATCAAATTAAAACGACTTCACAAGGACAACCACGAATACAATCCGACAAGCCAAAAAACGCCCAATACGGAGATAAGAGAGAAGCTCTCACCCATATTTGATCAATTGGAGTCCTTACAAAAATATCTAGACGATGATTTTCGTCAGTTTTCCATCACACTCGACCGGCTACAGGACGATATAAAAAAAACAAGGCTGTTCCCATTTCAAACCATTCTAGACGTTTTCCCGCGAATGGTTCGAGACTTGTCCCTCGCCGTTAAAAAGCAAGTCAAGTTAGTCACCATCGGCGGTCACATCGAGTTGGACAAATATATCCTCGAAGAAATGAAAGACCCTCTGATGCATATCATTCGAAATTGTATTGACCACGGGATCGAATCTCCGGAGGAGCGGACGGCGCAAGGCAAACCGGAAACCGGTCTCATTACCGTGGACGTTTCCCACAAGGGAAACAATGGCGTCATCAAGGTAATGGACGACGGGAGGGGCATTCTGACAGACAAAATCAAAAAATCCGCCATAAAAAAATCCCTCTTCATTGAAAAAGACTTAGACCAGATGAACGAAAAACAGGTATTAAACCTCATCTTTCACCCCGGTTTTTCCACCAACGAAATTATCACCGATATCTCCGGGCGGGGCGTTGGAATGGATGTTGTCAAATCCAACATCGAAAAATTAAAAGGCACCATCGAGCTTGACACGGAACCCTCGAATGGCTCCACCTTTACGATGACCATTCCCCTCACGTTGAGCACCACGCAATCTTTAAAGATCTCAGTCAACGGAGAAACATATTTTTTACCCGTGAATATGGTGGAACGAATCATTCGCGTGATCGAAAGAGATTTGCCCGTGGTCGAAGGATATCCAACGGTCTATTACTCGGGTTCCTATATTCCATATGTAAAGATGGGATCCATTCTCGAACTCCACGATGCCCCACAGATCGAAAATGCACATTCGGAAAGACCCGTGGCCATCTTGAGAAACGGCAACACCTTGGTCGCCTTCGGCATGGACCATTTCATGGGGGAAGAAGAAATATTAATGAAAGGACTGGGACATTATATGCAACGGGTTTGCAATATTTCCGGAGTGACGATCATGCGTGACGGAAATATCGCACCGGTTTTAAACGTCACGGACCTGATCAATACGGTTCAGCTCAAAGGTGTAACCCGGCCTCATCAAAACACCGCTAAAAAAGATGGACATCTTGGGCAAGCAATATTGGTCGTGGACGATTCCGCGATGACCCGGACACTGGAGAAAAACATTCTCGAATCCTACGGCTTTCGGGTAACGACGGCGGTGGACGGTCAAGACGCCATCTCGAAACTCCAAGAACATCATTTCGATGTCATCGTCAGCGACATACAAATGCCGAATATAAACGGCCTCGATTTTACCGGACAAGTCAAACAAGACGATCGATATAAACACATCCCAGTCATTCTGGTAACCGCCCTGGAGTCCGATGAAGACAAAAAGAAAGGCATTGAGGTGGGTGCGGATGCCTATATTGCCAAAAGTTCGTTCGATCAATCCAATTTGTTAAGGACCATTCAGCGCTTGGTCTGACAATGGGGGCATCGGCGATTTCTACGACAAAAAATCGATTCGACGGAATCGAATCAAACTGTAACCCAAACGAACCACTTGAAATCACTGATCGCCATATTGACAATCAACCGCGTTGACGATGGATGGATACTTATGATTAGGGTATTAATTACGGAAGATTCAGGATTGGTGTGCAAATTAATGAAAACCCTCTTGGAATCGGATCCGAATATCAAGGTAGTGGGATGGGCCAAAAACGGCCGGGAATGCATCGACAAAGTCAAGGTCTTGAAACCGAACGTGATTACCATGGATATTCATATGCCGATCATGGATGGATACGAAGCCACGCGAACCATCATGCAAGACATGCCGACGGCGATATTGGTCGTCAGCGCCGTTGTAAAAGGCGATGCCGCGATCGTGTTTAAGTTACTCAAAGCCGGCGCACTCGATGTCATCGAAAAACCGGTGATACAAAAAGGCATGCCCCTCAATAAAATGGGTAATGAGGTCATTCAAAAGGTAAAGGCCGTCGCGAAGGTCCGGCCTTTTAGGAAATATCATCACCGCTCGGAGCCGCCGGCCCAGGTTCACGAAGCGGAAAAACGGCCATACGCTTGCTTCGGAAAACCCATTAACAAACGACAGTCAGGCATCCTGGCCATCGGCGCATCCACAGGAGGGCCGCCGGTCCTCAGCTACATCCTCAAGACCTTGCCGAAGAATTTCTCGCTTCCGATCGTTGTGGCACAGCATATTTTTCATGGTTTTACAACGGGATTGGTATCGTGGCTGGAAAAAGAATGCCGAATCAAAGTAAAGGTCGGGACGAACTACGAACGCCTCGAAAGAGGGACGGTCTATTTGGCGCCGGATGACCGACACATGGGCGTCACAAATGAAAAAAGAATCTTAATCAGC
This sequence comes from Nitrospiria bacterium, assembly GCA_046756925.1. GTDB lineage: Bacteria > Nitrospirota > Nitrospiria > SBBL01 > JAADHI01 > JAJDBU01. Next base: position 17,557 of record JBHHXH010000028.1, on the reverse strand, counting down.
GACAAAGCGCCTATTTCCGGTCATCGTCCATCGGTCGATTTTCTCATGAACTCCGTCGCACCCGTCTATCAAGAAGCTTGTATCGGCGTGCTCCTCACCGGGATGGGCCGGGACGGCGCGAATGGGCTCATGGCGATTAAGACACATGGAGGTCATACGATTGGCCAAGACGAGAAAAGTTGCGTGATCTTCGGAATGCCCAAAGCGGCAATGGATCTGGGGGCAACGAATAAAATCTGTAGCCTGGAAGAGATTCCAAGCGAAATCGTCAATTGGACCAAGAGATGATATAGTTACACAAAGGGGCCGCCTTTGGCCGGTCGGGGTAGAACCGATCGAAAGGGGATACACAACGGGTATAGATAATGATGGAAAAGAAGAAGCGCATATTATTGGTCGACGACAGCAAGACGCAATTGATTCGGCTTCAAATCTCCTTCGAAAAAAAGGGCTTCGAGGTCTTAACGGCCGAAGACGGCTTGGAAGGCGTCAGCCGCGCCGTGTTGGATAAGCCGGACATCGTGGTGTCCGATATTCTGATGCCGGAATTAAACGGCTACCAACTCTGCCGCTTGTTAAAAAACGACAAAAAAACCGCACATATTCCCATCATTCTGTTGACAAGCCTGGACCAACGGCAGGATCGCTTTTGGGGGATTCGCGCCGGCGCCGACCAATATATCGTCAAGGATTCGGATATCAGTGGTTTGGAAGCCGCGATCGAAGACTTACTTAAAAACCCGATAGGTCTTCCCCTTGCCGATGAAGACCCGACTCCCGTCAGCAGTAAAAGCACCGAATGGAAATCGATCAAATCGAACGTCAATCGCTTGCTGGACAAACTCTTATTCGAATCCACCCTTTCCAGCGAAGCGAGGCAGCTCGCCAATTTTATCCATGACAAAGACGATCTCTTAAAAGAATTCAAGGACCTTGTCATCAGCCTCATCGACTATAGCTGTTTGTGTCTTTGCTTGTTTGACGGAAAAGGAGCGAGAATATACCTGGACCTCAAACAATCCCTGTCCGAAACAGAAATCACGAAAATGAAAAAATATCTCATGACCAAGATCGACAACGATTCGATAAAAGGAGAAGTGGACACCGGGTTTTTTAAAGAAAGCGCCGGCATCGACAACTCCGCAACGGAAATCATCGTCTCTAGACTGCTGGTTCCTCTCATGATTCATAACGATTGCATCGGTTACCTCACCTTTCTTTCGACGAAACAAAATGCATTTGCTCCAAAAACCGAGAATATTATTCATCTCCTGGCGCACGATTTTTCCATGGTGTTTAAGTTGATGCTTTTGTACGACGAAACGAGAGAGCTGTCGATCACCGACGGTCTGACAAAGCTCTACAATAAACGCTATTTTCTGGAAACGTTCGAAAAAGAATTCAAAAGGGCAAAGCGATCGGGAAACGACCTCTCCTTGATCGTCATGGACATCGACCATTTTAAAGCCATCAACGATACCTATGGGCACCTACAAGGAGACAGCATCCTCAGAGAGATCGGCACCATTATTAATCAAAACATTCGAAATATCGATTTCCCAGCCCGCTACGGAGGAGAGGAATTCGTCATCATCGTCCCGAATACGAACATCTCGGACACGACCGTCATTGCCGAAAGAATCCGGGAGACGACGGAAAACCATGCCTTCAAAGGAGAAAGCGAAGCCTTAAAAGTCACTGTCAGCTTCGGCATCGCGAACATGAACGGACATATCGACAATAAGCGCGACTTGATAAAATTGGCGGATGACGCCCTCTACAACGCAAAAGATGCCGGGCGTAACAGGGTCTGCATCGCCCAATAAGGTTCTCGGAGTATCTCGCCGGTCTCCCTTGTTTTTCAAGGTATTATTGATATAAAAACCCTTCCCTGCACCGAAAGTATCGCCCTCTACTCCACGTTTTAACTTGCGAAGGTCCCCTCATATCATGTATCTATCCCGGATGCTTTTTTCTCGAACGATCTTGAGATGCAGCATGGCATCGGTACGGTTGATGCTCGCTTTTGGCATCCTTCCGCTCAGTATCGCGGTTGCGGCGGATTCGATCTCCATCGTCGCGACACTCCCCGTCCTAAAAGATCTTACGGAATCGATCGGAGGGAGACATGTCCGGGTGTCCTCCCTGATTTCCGGCTTGGAAAGCGAACATACCTACACACCCAAACCGAGTGACATCCTATCCATTCAAAATGCCGACCTTCTCGTCACCATCGGTTTGGGTTTGGAAACATGGGTGGCCCCCTTAATCGAAAACGCCGATCGGCCCGATCTGCCGATGCTCGTCACCTCCAAAGGAGTGCCGCTCGTCGAATCGGTGGCCGGAGCGCATGAAGATCATCATTCTCAAGGGAACCCCCATATCTGGCTCGATCCGGAAAACGTCAAGACGATGATCGGCCATATTTCAGAAGGCTTGATCAAAGCGGATCCAAGTCATGAGGAGGAATACAAGGAAAACGCCGCCGCCTACATTCAAAAATTATCCGCGCTCCAAACGAATCTTCAAGAAAAGGTCAAACCGCTTCGAACAAGAGACATCATTACCCATCATTCGGCCTGGCCCTATTTTGCCCGGCGATTCGGCTTTGTCATCAAAGGAACCCTCCTCACACAGGTCGGCAGCGAACCTTCTCCGAAACAAATCGGCACGCTGATCCAGCTGATTCGAAGGGAAGGCATCCAGGTCGTGGTATCCGAGCCGCAACTCAACCAAAAAATTCCACAAATTTTGGCGGAAGAAACCGGCGTAAAAATCGTGTCCTTGTCCCCTTTGCCGGGTGCGATCCCGGGAACGGAACGCTATGTCGATTTAATACGCTACAACGTCGACACGCTTGTTTCCGCGCTGGAGAAACCCTAATTGGCCGATCACCCCATCATCCAATTTTCGAACACGACCTTTGCCTATGGCGGCGCCATCGCCCTCGAAGCCATCACCCTCGACATCTATGAAGGAGAATTCGTCGGCGTAATCGGACCCAACGGATCCGGAAAAACCACCCTCTTAAAAGGGTTGCTCGGCCTGTTGCTGCCGACAAAAGGCACCCTTCAAATTTTCGATTGCGCCTGTCATGATTTACGTTGTCATCACCGCGCACGCATCGGTTACCTTCCTCAAATGGAAGCAAGCGATCCCAACTTTCCGATCACGGTTTGGGAAGTCGCCATGATGGGCCGCTACGGCGCCATCGGTCTGATCAAGAGACCCACTTCGACAGACCGGGAAATTGTGCATGAATCGCTGGATGCCGTGGGGATGTCCGACTGGATCGACCGGCCCTTCAGCCAACTTTCGGGGGGGCAACAACAACGCGTCTTAATCGCACGCGCCTTGGCCCAACGTCCACAGGTGCTCTTGATGGATGAACCCACCACCGGAATCGATGCCGAAGCGCAGCATCGCCTCATCGACTTGGTCTGCCGTCTTCATAAAGAATTTCGCTTAACCATTCTCTTCGTCACCCATGACATCAACCTGATCAGCCCCATCGTCGATACCATCGTCCTTTTAAAAAGGCGGCTTTTTGGAAAAGGCCCACCCAACGAGATCTTGACCAAAGAAACCCTCTCTCCCGTCTATGGGGATGAAGTGATTATCGCGGAACGGGATCGAAAGGCCTACACCATTATCCATGACACACACCATCATTGAGATTTTTTCATACGGTTTTATGCAACGGGCCTTTTTGGCCTCGTTCTTAATCGGATTGGTCTGCTCGCTGATCGGCGTTTTCACCGTATTAAAAGGGCTGAGCTTTATCGGCGCCGGCACCGCGCACGCCGCCTTCGCCGGCGTCGCCCTCGCTTTTTTGATCGGCATACCGCCCTTTCCGACGGCGATTGTCTTCGGACTGGCGACCGTTTGGATGTCACGCCTGGTTCAAGAAAAAGGACGCATGAAACCGGATGTCTCCATCGGCATCTTCTATACCTTCACGATGGCATTGGCCATCCTGTTTATCGGTTTAATGAAAGGCTACCGGCCCGAGGTTTACGGCTATCTTTTTGGGAGCATCCTTTCGGTCACCCGAGGCGATCTACTCACCATTCTACTCCTCTCCGGCCTCATTCTCACGCTCCTCTACCTCTTCTTCAAGGAATTCCACTTCATCTCATTCGACCAAGAGATGGCCGAAGCCAGTGGCATACCGGCACGGGGAATCTCACTGCTCTTATTCACCTTGATCGCCCTGACGGTGGTCATTTCCTTGAAGGCCGTGGGGTCCATACTGGTGTTCGCCCTCTTGGTCCTTCCGGCGGCGGCCGCTCGGCAGTGGGCCGGAAATATACGAACGATGATGTGCTATTCAGCCGGTATCGGCATTGTCTCCTCATGGGCGGGTGTCATGTTTTCCTACTGGCTCGATATTCCCTCCGGGGCAACAATCGTCCTCTTCATGACCGCTGTCCTGCTCGCATCCATCCTCATCGTTCGCATGCGGGCCGACAAACACGGTGCTTGATTGCTTTAGGATGGGTATTAGCCGAAATGGCGGGTTGCGGTCTTCTTGATCCGCCGTGCAACACCCGAAGCGACGGCCGCCTCGGCCACCTTTTGTGAAACGGCTTTGGCCACACGGTGGTCAAAAACCCCGGGGACGATATAATCCTCAGAGATCTCATTCTCCGGAATAGTCGAAGCGATGGCCTCCGCCGCGGCCAGTTTCATTTTGGTGTTGATTTGAGAGGCCCTCACATCGAGGGCGCCCCTAAAAATACCAGGAAAAACAAGGACATTGTTGATCTGGTTGGGATAATCGGAGCGGCCGGTGGCCATGATCCGCACAAGCCCCCCCGTCTCTTCCGGCATAATTTCAGGGGTCGGGTTGGCCAGGGCAAAAACAATCGGATCACGCGCCATCCCCTTGATCTCATCCGTCGTCAATACGCCAGCGGTAGAGACCCCGATAAAAACATCGGCATTTTGAAGCGCATCGGGTAATTTTCCTTTTTCTTGTTGGGCATTGGTCTTTTTTGCAAACGCCTCCTTGACCGGATTCATGCCCCTCTTTCTATTTTCATAGATGAGACCTTCTCTGTCGCATCCCATGATGGCCTTGACGCCAGAGGCCAACAAAATGTCGGCGATGGCGATCCCGGCGGCGCCGACGCCATTGATCACGATTTTCATGTCCGGGAGCTGTTTATCGACAATCTTGACGGCGTTTAAAAGGGCAGCCAAGACCACGATGGCCGTACCGTGCTGGTCATCGTGAAACACGGGAATATTGAGCCGTTCCTTTAAACGGGATTCGATCTCGAAACAGCGCGGCGAAGAGATATCTTCCATATTCACGCCGCCGAATCCCGTGGAAATCCGCTCAATGGTCTCCACGATTGCATCGCTCTCTTGGGTCCGAAGGCAAATCGGGTAGGCATCGATCCTGCCGAATTCCTTAAAAAGCATCGCCTTGCCCTCCATGACCGGCAGGGCCGCTTCCGGCCCGATATTGCCCAAACCGAGGACCGCCGAGCCGTCGGTCACGATCAAGACACTGTTCCTTTTAATGGTCAACGAGTAGACCTTGCTTCTCTTTTCGTGGATGGCCATGCAGATCTGGGCCACGCCGGGCGTATACACACGGGAAAGGTCGTCCCGCGTTTTTAAGGGCACCTTGTTTGCGATGGCGATCTTGCCGCCGAGATGCAGAAGAAAGGTCCGATCCGAAAGATGAACCATCTCGACATCCGGAATCTTCCGCAGTGCGGATTCGATCTCTTTTAAATGGGCGTCGCCGCGCGTCTTAATGGTAATATCCCGCAAAATCATTCCGCGGTCGGCGTTGGCGATATCCACCGCTTCAATGTCGCCGCCGGTTTGTCCAATGGTGCTCGTAATCCGCCCGAGCATGCCGATCTTGTTGGGAAATCGTATCCGCAAAGTCACGCTTCGGCTGGTAATGGGGATGCTGATCATCGCTTTTAGACCTCCGATCCGATCAATAGTCAGGGCAATGGCCATCCGCGCCCTGGGGCCTACAAAATCCCTTCAATGGCCAATAGACGGTTTTTAATGTCGACACCCCCCGTATAGCCGCCGATCGCCCCATCCTTGCGAATCACGCGATGACATGGGACGACAATCGGCAAGGGATTTTTTCCGCATGCGCGCCCAACCGCACGCGCCCCCCCACGTTTATCGAGCTGATCGGCGATCGACTGGTAGCTCCGAACTTCACCATAGGGAATGTCCATGAGCGCTCGCCACACCGCTTGTTGAAAAGCGCTGCCCTCCAAGAAGGCGATCGGCACGTGAAAGGACACCGGCTCGCCCGAAAAATAACGTCTAAGGAGGATCTGCCAAGGGGCCGAATACTTGGAATCTTTTTGAGGGAGACAACCGGTTTTCTGTTTCATTTCACTAAGTAAGTCGGAGTGGCTCCGACGCCATAACAGAAACGACAGCCCCGCTTGGCTTGAAACCATCCAGAGCGGACCGATGGGGGTATCGAAGAAATCGTAAAAAAAGCGGCTTGGTTGACTCATGGGGATACGCTTTTTGTAGCATATTCCGTCCCAAGCCGCAAGGCGCTTATCCTGGATCGGCGAGAGGGACGCCTGTCGCGTTTGTCCCCAAAGTGCAAGTATGCTAAGATCGCGCCGATCTGTCGGACAATATAATGCCATATAAAATCATGGTGGTCGATGATGAACCGGATCTGACGCGTTTGGTTTCTCATCACCTTAAAATGGAAGGATTCGACGCGGTGTGCGCGTCGAATGGGAGCGAAGCACTCGAGACCATCAAAAGGGAGGAGATCTCACTGATTATTTTGGATGTAATGATGCCGGGCGGAAACGGTCTTCAGGTCTGCCGGCAGATTCGAAGCAGCCCTCAAACCGAATCCCTCCCGATCATTCTCCTAACCGCCTTAGACGACGAAAGCGATAAGATCCTGGGTTTGGAGATGGGCGCGGACGATTACATCACGAAACCCTTCTCACCGAAGGAGTTGATCGCACGGGTCAAGGCCTTATTAAGACGGAGCCGGGGAAATGAGACGGAAGCGGGATACCGTTATGGACGCATTCGCGTCGATTCGGACCGTCATGAAGTCAAGGTCGGCGGAAGAAAGGTCGTTTTAACGGCCAAAGAATTCTCTCTTCTGGTAAAACTGATCGAAAATAAGGGAAAGGTCCTAACCCGGGATATGCTGCTGCAATCGGTTTGGGGATACGGGTACCATGGAACGACCCGGACGGTCGATGTGCATATTCGTCGTCTGCGCGGAAAAATCCCATTGCTCTCAAAGGCCATTGAAACACTCCCATCGCTGGGCTACAAACTAATCGATCAGTAAACCGGCCGTCTTTTTGTTCTACGACCCTTCCTTATCAAGCCGGAAACACGTGTCCGCTGTACGGGAAAGATAAAAACCGAGAGGCATTTCCAGAGAGCACCTTCCTGGAAATGCGGAGACTTTAAATCGAGATAAAAAAAGAACGCCACGCCGGAAAAAACAGGCCCGCGATCCGATTCGACCCCGTTAAATGGCAGGTCATCACGCCTTTTATGATCCTATCGTTCGTACTGGTTCTCATCACGGGCGGCTTCGCCTTCTTGTTTTTTAATGGTTCGGAGAATCCTGGAACCTTTGTTCTCTTCCTCCTATCGGTATCGGTCCTCGGCTTGTTGATCTCCGGGCTATTCGGCTGGGTCGTTGCAAACCGCTTCGTCGCAACCTTCCGTCAAATGACCCAATCGGTCGAGCAGGTTTCGGAAGGCACTTTTCAGCATCCGATCCGCCTGGAGTCGGATCTGTTTCAACCCTTGGAGGAAACCTTCAACGAAATGGCCGAAAGGCTGGAAAAACGGATACAGTTCCTTTCGAATGACCGTCTGAAAATTCTATCCATCCTCTCGGACATGGTCGAAGGGGTCCTGGTGCTTGATGCAGACGGTCGGATTGTATTGGTCAATGCGTCATTGGAAAAGATTTTCGGTGTCTCCCGTAAAGACCTGATCGGAGGATTTCACTACGAGAAGCTCCGTCACCATGAACTGAACGCCTTGGTTGAGGCGGTCATCAAAACCGGACAACCTCGGGCCCGCGAAATAGATCTGACGCTTCCTCAAAAACAAAGTTTGGAAGTTCAGGCTTCTGTGGCGCAACCCTTCGAAAAGGGATCCGTGGTCCTGGTCTTTCACAATATCACCGAAAAAAAACGGCAGGAAGACATACAGAAGGATTTTGTCGCCAACATCTCCCACGAACTTCGCACGCCGGTTTCGATCATTAAGGGTTACCTCGAAACCCTGCTGGAAGGAGGAATGGAAGATCGGCAACAAACGAAAACGTTTCTAGAAATTCTTCGAAAAAACAGTACCCGCATGGAGCACATTATCGAAGATCTCTTACAACTCTCCCGCATCGAGTCGGGACTCGATCCGGTCCGTCCTGTCCCGATACGCTTAAAAGAACATATTGAAAAAAATGTCCTCTTATTCAAACCGCTTTCCCAGAAAAAAAACCAACATCTCACGGTCAGCATCCCAAACGACCTAAAAATATTTGCTGACCCGGAAAAGCTGAACCACGTGATCACAAACCTGCTTGACAACGCCATTAAATACACTCCGGAATCCGGGGAAATACGGGTCCGAGCGGTCGAGAAAACAGGGACGGTAAGGATTCAGGTGAAAGACAATGGGATCGGCATTCCGGATCGGGACCTTCTGAGGGTCTTCGAGCGGTTTTATCGTGTCGACCGAACCCGATCGCGCGAACTCGGCGGAACCGGCCTCGGGCTCTCCATCGTGAAACAAATTGTCGAAGCGCATGACGGAACCGTCTCCCTGAGCAGTCAACCATCAAAAGGAACACAAATTGAATTGACCTTTCCAAATCTCTCCAAAGAATCAACGTCCTCCATCCAATAGAATCGATTCGTCACGCGTTTATGACATCATGCCGTACGGCGTCTTAAAATAAAGCGTTTCACTATCCCTCGCTTCTCCATCCCTTGACTTGGATAAAGCCTTTTGTTACGATGTTTTCGCGGGGTGGAGCAGTCTGGTAGCTCGTCGGGCTCATAACCCGAAGGTCGGAGGTTCAAATCCTCTCCCCGCAACCAATCCAGCCCTTCATTTCGAAAAGTTCTCAAGAAGCCCACACACATCACGCGCGTTTATGGTGACAGGCCCCTTTGCCGCTGTCGGCTTCCTTAAATCGATATCGCCCCAATCACCGGATCCACACACCGACGAGACACGGAAGATAAGCCAACCTTGACCATCGAATATCCCTCTGCTAGACTAAATCCAACTTTAAAAACTGGGTAATGATCAAAAGGGGGAAACCAATGAGCGGGGAAGAAAGCTTTGTGCTGAAAGTAGATGGGGCGGTAAAAAATGTCGGAAGATGGGATTACGAATCCCTTTTGAAAATTCCGAAAGAGTATCAGGTCGATGACGTGAGCAAGCTGGTCGCGGGCATGGCCGGCTCCGGAATACGCGTAAAAGCCCTTTTAAGCCAAGCAAGCCCCCTCGCTGGATCCGACTATGCAACCTTCCATTCTCAAGACGGCAAGTTCGCAGCCAGTATCGCCCTGTCCGATGTCATTGAAAATGGGATACTGATTTATAAGCGGGATGGGGGGCCACTTCCCGAATCCAAAGGCGGCCCGGTACGACTCGCCATTCCCTGCGGAGAAAACGAGTGCAGCAATGTTAAAAGCGTAAACCGCATTGAAATGACCATCGGGAAGGGAAAAGATACGACCTGGGATCCCGATCACGACAATCCAGAAATACACGGTCATGCTCACGGCCCCGGACACAGTCATGATCATGGACACGACCATTCTCACTGAGTACACGCTTCATCCGTTCGAATAATCCAATCACGGACGTGCGAGACGCCAGTGAATGGGAGACGATTCGCCTTTCCTCGACAACGATGCCAGCGGAATCATAGGGCCCGAAAATGACAAGAACAGCCCGCCGTATACTCGTTCACGGCACGCTGTCGACGCTCTTCATGCTTCTGTTGTGCATAAACGGTCAGGCCCGCAAATTTCGCGCCTCCCAAAGCGCTCCCGAACCGGCCCAAATAACGATCGGGTTCGCAAAAGGCGTTTTCATCGTCGCGGATCCTAAGCTCACCGATCCGAATTTCAATGGAACCGTCGTGCTGATGCTGCATCACGATTCGGAAGGATCGATGGGACTCATCATCAATCGCCCGACGGATACACCCCTCTCAAAACTGATTCCCGAGGTGGAATCGGACCTCATTCCCGACGATCCGCTCTACACCGGCGGTCCCGTTCTGCCGGGGACCCTGACCGTGCTCTTTCGCTCAAACGCAGCACCGGATGGATTGACACCCGTGTTCGAGAATATATATGCCAGTCAGGAGGCACGTGTGTTTGCGGAGCGTCTCAGCGCAACGCACCGAGACGATGTTTTTCGGCTTTATTCCGGCTATGCGGGTTGGGGACCGGGACAATTGGAAAACGAAATCGCGCGGGGAGATTGGCGTGTGGTCAAGGCCGATGCGGCATCCATCTTCGAGGCACCATCGGATCGTATCTGGCAAGAAATGATCAACCGCTCCCAGGAACGGGTTGTGATGAAAACAGGCGAATCGGAGGATCCAAATCCCGCGATGGCGGGACTGGGAGGCCAAAGCGCGATTTGATTTCACGATAGCGGATTCCCTATACTCCATAGAAATGCAAAACGCAAAAAAATTTAAGATGTAAAAGAATCAACCATAATCAAAGGAGGAAACTAAATGAAAAAGATCGGCGCATTTTTTCTGGCGATGACACTCGTCTTTGGTTTAAGCACAATAGGAATGGCGGGCGGAAAGCATGATGGAGGCCACAAAATGGTCGGAGAAGTGGTCAAGATGGATGGCCCTTTTGTGATGGTAAAAGGTAAGAACGGTAAAACCCATAAGTTTCATGTCAATAAATCCACCCATCTCAAAGGAAAAGTCAAATCGGGAGTCAAGGTTGAAGTCGAATCGACCGACAGCGGCCACGCCATATCGATGAGCGTCGTCAAATAATCTCTTTTGAGAATTTTTTTTCATCCCCCTTTCTCCATTGAAACAGTGAGAAAGGGGGATTTTTTATAAAAATCGCTGGATATCCCGAAGACTCTCAATGCGATGCGAATACCCCCTTTGCGCCTCGCCCTCCGATCGCACGATGAACACAGGAACCATCCCAGCTCCCCGGGCCCCGACGACATCGTTTTCGAAATGGTCCCCCACATACATCGTTTCGGAAGCCATCAATGAAGCATCCTTTAGCGCATAATCGAAGATTTTGGGAGAGGGCTTCGCATACCCCGCCTTGCTTGAGAAAAGGATCTGCCTAAAATATTGCGCGATGCCGAGGCGTCCGCAAATCGTCGGCAATCGTGAATCGAAATTGGAGATGATACCGAGATAGTACCGCTGCATCGCTAGGGACTCCAAGACCTCCCTTGTTTCCGGAAACAGCCGCCATGCCTCACCGTACTCGAAGAACTGATAAAGTTCTTTAAAAAACAAATCGAAGGAAGGAAAGGAAACATCTGCGAAGACGGTGCGGACAATGCGAAACCACCACCGGTATTCCCATTCCTTTCGCTCCGAGTCCGTCACATTGGGAAATGCCAAGGGTCCGCTTTTTCTGAAAGCCGCCTTAAAACCCGCATCGAGATCGTGCGGATCGCAAACCACCCCGTATCTCGCGGCAAATCGACTGTAGGTTACTCCGATCGCTTCATGCGTCTCAAAAAGGGTATCCCCCGCATCGAAAAAAATCCCTTTCACCGGTTCCGAAAGCATCAGCCGATCCGTCTCAGGTCTTGCAATCGGATCTCCCGCTTCTTCTCCAATCCTTTAATGAATCGATAGAGCATCCGGATCGTCGGGGTCGGAACACCGTGTTTCTCACCGCGGCGAATCAGCTCGCCGTTGAGATATTCAATCTCCGTCCGTTTTCCGTTTTGATAGTCTTCATACATCGAGGTATAGTAATCCCGTATTGGAACCGTGACGGAAAGGGTCTGATCGACGATCTTCGGGTTCAGCGAGATCCCCTCCGCTGCGGCGACGGCAGTCACCTCGCGAACACCTTCCTTGACAATTTCCAGCAGCGGCGGAACATCCAAGACAAGCGAAACCGGGTGATCCAGGATGACCGAGAGCGGGTTAAAAGTGGCGTTCCAGCAAAGTTTTTCCCACTTTAGAGAACGGATTTGATTTTTCAGAAAAGTGGAAATACCGGCCCCTGAAAAGAGTTGGTAAATGGCCGATACGCGGGCCGTATCGACTCCGGACCATTCCCCCAAGGATATTTTCCCATTTTGGCGATGTTCTATAATGCCGTCCGTGCGCAAGCGTGAGGTAATAAAGCACACACCGGCCACCACACAATCCGCCTGAAAATATTGAAGGATCTCTTCTTCGGTCGAAATCCCGTTCTGCAATGTCAAAATCACCGCTCCCTTCTCCACAAGCGGACGGATCTCCGCGAGGACCGTTGGGATATCATAACATTTGACCGCCAAGACAATCAGGTCCGCCGATCTGAGATCGGAAGCCGTGGTGACCGCCGGAGGATACACCAAAAAATCGCCGTCGATGCTCTTGACCTCGATGCCGTTTTCAATCACCTGCATATGACGATTCGAACGCAACAGGAATGTGACATCGACCCCGGCAAGGCGAAGGCGTCCTCCAAAGTAACCACCCACAGCGCCGGCGCCGACAACCAATACTTTATGGATGGTCGGCTGTTTGCCGGGGTCTGAATGCAGCATTGATCCTCCATGCGGTGATCTTGACCCGGCTCCTTCCATCACGAACCGTCGGAAGGTAGGCAAGGTAGGCGCAAAACAATGTCGTCAAGCACCTTAGAGATACAATCGAATATTCAAAACGCCGGTCGAAATCCTTAAGGCGTATCGGCAATATGTGAGCGGCGCGCTTTGCCGACGCCACCATACACCATAAAAACCTTCTTGCTTTCCCGAACATGGTAATCGGACCAAGCGTTTGGCCTGCCGTCAAAATAAGCATTCGGATCGACACCGGTCGCCTTGAAATAATCGGGTGTTGATATCCCGGCATCCAAGACCTCACCCACCAGACATTCGCTCACAAAACCCTCTCCCTTCAAAGTAATCTTTGAAAGCGTTTGAAGAATTTCTTCACTATTGGTCAAGATCAATTCATCCATCTCATCTCCTTCAAGCCCATCCGCTTTCAGCGCGATCGGGTAGGCGCCGGACCCTTGTCAATATAAAAATAAACACGGTAAATTCACTTTTTGTAAGGCCCGATCAAGCCTTATTCGCATTTCCTCTCACATCCCCATTTCTTCTCACATCTCAATGTTGTCAGTAAAGGAACAGAGATGTTATGATAGCCCCTCTTAAAAGAGATAATAAAGGGAATAATCAATATGTCTTTGAAGCTTCAACGGTTTTTGATCGTATCAGGATGGGTCCTGATCGGCGTCGGGACGATTCGTCTCTACCGATTGATTCGCACCCACGCACAAGACCAGCATTTCACACCGCGTCTGCTGGTCGCCGTGCTGTCCCTCTGGATTGCCGTTTCGATATTGAGGGTCGGTTTAAAGAAAAAGGAAGTCAATAAAAGAGGGGCCATCTCGCTGATCCGCTCCGGATCTATTCTCTTGATGATCTGGAGCTATCGCCTCGTCTTGCATCTTCGCAATGTCTCAGAGTCCGGGCTGCCGGTCCAAGCCTATCTCGCACCCTTTTACATTGTCTTCGGAACGGTCGTGATGTGCGCCGGTTTACGGATCAGCCGGCGTCTTCGGAAGAATATTAATGCGTCCCTTACGTTGTCTCCCCCATCCATTTCAAGATCGACCATAGAAGATCCCCCTTAGAGCATAAAGGAACGGTGCGGAAACGGCGCCCCCCCATTCACATGGCAGTTTGAAGAACGACTGAAGTTAAAAAAAAAGGGACGCCCCATCGGATGACGAGATCTCCAACGGTCCATCAAGCAAAGAAACCCTCATCATGGCGCGATTCGATCCGGCTCTCGAAAAGATGATTCAAAACGAAGGGGGCTACAAACTGCACGATGTCGCCGGCACCCTTTCAAGCGCTTCGGTCGTTCTAGAGAAATCAATGTTGGGACCGCATCAAGGACAGACAAATCAAGCACCAAGCCGTCGCGGAATCGGTCTTTGACTTCTCCGTTAACGCCGGGATCCAAACGGCATCGAAACTGGCACAAAAAGCGGCGGGTGCAAAGCAGGATGGAAAAATCGGACCGCTGACCCTTCAAAAAATTAACAGTCTGGACGAAGAACTGTTTATTTTAAAATTTACACTGGCAAAAATCGCACGCTACGCGGAAATTTGCAATAAAAACAAAAAGCAAAAAAAATTTTTACTCGGTTGGATCAACCGATCCCTCAAAACATTCGCGTGAACAGACCCATCTTCCCACGACGTTTTTTCTGAGAGAGGGCACGCTTCGGCACGGCACATGAGTGCCGGGCGTAACCGGAACCCCATGCCCGTTAAATAATAACCGTATCGGCGGATTTCTCCGTTTATGATAAAATCAAGAGGCTGGACATTTTATGGAAAAAAGATGGAAGCCGTGAACGAGGACATCAACATACATCCTCTCAGTATAATCGATACATGTAATAAGGACCGTCATTGACCCCGGAACATGTCTCTGAAAAAGATGCCGCTTCAATAGATATCCCGGAAACGTCTGCGGTCAAACCGAAGCTGCTGATCGTCGACGACGATGAGGTGATCCTCACCCAAATGAAGTGGGGGCTCGGATCGGACTATCAGTTGTTTCTCGCCGGCGAAGGAGAAACCGCTCTGGCGCTGTTTCAGGAGGAACATCCTCCTCTGGTCTGTCTTGATTTGGGACTCCCGCCTTATCCGAGAGACGAAGTGGAAGGCATGAGAGTCTTAAAGGAAATCCTTGACGACGCCCCCAAAACCAAGGTCGTCATCATCTCCGGAAATATCGAACGGGCCAATGCCATCAAGGCGATCACGCATGGGGCCTACGATTTTTTTTCAAAACCCATCGACTTGGACGAACTCCACACCATCCTGAAACGGGCGCTTTATCTCTATGAGATGGAAATAGAAAACGCGCACCTTCACAAAAAAATATCGGAAAACAAAATGGGCCGGCTGGAGGGAGAGTCGGAAGCGATGCAACGGATCTTTTCATCGATCAAACGGGTCGCAAGCACCGATGCGCCGGTCTTGATCTTGGGCGAAAGCGGTACGGGAAAAGAGTTGATCGCCCAGTCGATTCATCAATGGAGTACGCGGCAATCGGCGCCCTTCGTGCCGATCAATTGCGGATCGATTCCGGGCGAGCTGCTCGAAGCCGAGCTCTTCGGCCATGAGAAGGGAGCCTTTACCGGGGCGCATCTTCAGCGAAAAGGCAAGATCGAATTCGCGGAAGGCGGGACCCTTTTCTTGGATGAAATCGGAGAAATGCCCTTGGCCCTCCAGGTCAAACTCTTGCGCTTCCTTCAAGACTTTTGTGTGGTCCGCGTCGGGGGACGGCAACAAATTAAAGTCGACATCCGGGTCTTGGCCGCGACCAATACCGATATCGAAGCAGCAGTCAAAGAAGGGCGCTTTCGATCGGATCTCTATTTTCGATTGAATGTGGTGACGCTACAAGTACCCCCCTTACGAAACCGGGAAGGTGACATCGAACTATTGGCACAGCTCTTCTTACAGCGCTTTACGAAAGAATACAAGAAACGCCTCAAGGGATTTCGACAGGACGCCTTGGATCTGCTCAATGCTTATGCTTGGCCCGGAAACGTTCGGGAACTCGAGAATAAAATCAAACGGGCCATCATCATGGCCAACGGCCGTTTCCTCACACCAAAAGATTTGGATCTGCCCGAAACCGGAGGGGGATTTAAAGTCCGGTCCCTCAAATCCATCCGAGATGAAGCCGAACGGGCTTGGATCCTCAAGGTCTTGTCCTGGCACAAAGGCAACATCAGCCGAAGCGCCGCCGATCTGGAAATCAGCCGGCCGTCTTTATACGAGGCAATCGAAAGGCTGGGGATTCAGAAGGGAGAGTACCAGGGTTGAAACGCCTTGTGAATATCTTATTGAGTCGAGCAGTAAATTGATGTAGCAAGATTGAATTTATTTTTAAAATATTCCGGCGGCCTCAATTACAAGATCGACTTCATCATCATCCAGTTCAGGATAAATCGGAAGCGACAGAACCTCTGAAGAGATTTGCTCTGTTTTGGGTAGGTCCAAGTGACCCAGGCCAAGGGCTTTTTGTTTGTGTAAAGGAGTCGGCCAGGAGATGAGGACTTCGATGCCTGAAGCGCGTAAGTGTTCTGCAAGCGCCTCACGCCGAGGTGAGCGAATCACGTAATTTTGGTAAACATCGAAATAGTCATTACTTGATCTAAGATGCGGGGTGCAAGGGAACCGTCCCTAAAATACCGATCTCGGGTGCGACCATGTGCAGCGCATTGTATGCGAATTCCCGCTCATTCAAAGTCACTACGGTGAACACCTGTGTGTCGGATGATAGACATTAACGTGCCCGCCCTATCTCTTTATGATCTGGATCTGTAACAGGTATGGTAGACGTCGGCTGTATACAGTACATTAGGCGCGCATTTACAATAGTTTCCGGAATTCCTTATTGGTGAATCCAGCGTCCCTTACGATATTTCCCATTGTGATCGCGTTTACTGGATTGTGACGTGGAACGGTAATAATTCGGCTCCCATCCGTTATCACGATATGCTTGCCTTGGCGCGCGACCCAAAAACCCGCCTTTTCCAAGGCACGAACCGCTTTCAGATGATTGACGCCGGGAAGCTTTGGCACAACTATGCTCCGACTTCGACTTCACGGACCGTCTTGTTTCGGCTCAGGTCCGCCACAACATCCAAATACTCCGAAATAGCGTTCGTAATATTAGCCAAGGCTTCTTCCTCGGTCGCGCCCTGTGAGTGACAGCCCGGCAAGCCCGGCACTGAAACAGCAAAACCTTCCTCACTTCCTTCCAAAACGACTCTGTATTTCATTCCCCCCCCCCGATAACCGTCATTTTATACCAGAAAAAGACTTCCGATCATTGAAATTAAGCAACGATTCTTCAAATGAATGAAGCGCTTCCAAATCCCCCATGATTTCTATTCACCTCTTTTCGCCGCGCAATAGATCACTTTATGCCGCCGGTCTGGACGGCCGAGCGGCAATTGAACCGGGGGTTCATAAGGCACCATCCCTTCTTCTATTTCAGCAGGCATCGTAACCAGTTTACCAAAGACAAGTTTTTTTAAAAACTTCTTCCCATTGGCCGTCTTCGGCATTAATCCCGAATGGACCGCCAGTTTTTTTACTGGGCGGAGAAGTCTTTGGCGCAATGATACGGCATCTACCGGTGCACTACCGAAGCACTCCACCGAAAACCTCTGTTCGGAAAAGAGCTTTTCAAGCTCTACTACGCCGAAGTATCGATGGCTGTGGGGGCTGGGATTGAAATCGTAGAGGTCCTTATTGGCAGTTGCGATGA
>JBHHXH010000027.1:0-31205 GCA_046756925.1 Nitrospiria bacterium | reverse complement strand
GCGGGAAACGGGATTTGAACCCGCGACCCTCGCCTTGGCAAGGCGATGCTCTACCCCTGAGCTATTCCCGCATCACATGAAAGTGGTGCGGATTTTAGCCTATCTTTTGGAGTGCTGTCAATCATGGATGTTTTGGCGTGCGAGCTTTTTAAAGTCGCTTCCGCCAGGATTTTGAAACAACCTTAAGTCGAATTCGGAAACGGCGGCAAAAAGGTGATCGAAGATATCCGCTTGTATCGCCTCGTAGTTTGCCCAAACGATGTCATTGCTGAAGACGTAGATTTCAATGGGGAGACCATGTTCGGTCGGCGCCAACTGGCGGACCAGCAAGGTCATGTTTTGATCGATTTTGGGGTGGTGCTTTAAATAGGCCAAGATATAGGCACGAAACGTTCCGATGTTCGTCATGCGTCTTCCGTTTACCAAGGAGGCATCGTCTACCTGTTGTGCGGCGTTGTATTCCGGAAGCTCCTTCCGCTTTGCCTCGATGTATGCGGATATAAATTGGATTTTTTTATAACGATCCAACATCTCCTCGGTGCAGAAGCGAATCGAATTGAGGTCGATGTAAATCGCCCGTTTGATGCGCCGCCCGCCGGACTCCGACATGCCGCGCCAGTTCTTAAACGATTCGCTGATCAGGGCATAGGTTGGGATTGTGGTAATTGTTTTGTCCCAGTTTCGGACCTTCACCGTCGTCAGGCCGACCTCAATGACATCGCCGTCCGCGCCGTATTTCGGCATTTCGACCCAATCCCCGTGAGACACCATTTTGTTGGCCGCCAGTTGGATGCCAGCAACAAATCCCAAAATGGCATCTTTAAAGATCAACATGAGCACGGCGGTTAAGGCGCCAAGCCCGCTTAAGAGATAGAGCGGGGTTTTACCCAGGATCAGGGAGACCACAAAGACGCCCCCGATGAAGTAAAGGGCAATTTTGATGACCTGGACGAAAATCTTGACGGGGATGTCTTTCGAAATTTCAAAACCTTGATAGATTCGGGTTGCACCATTTAAGAAGGCATCGACCGCCAGGAGACCGACGGCGACCATGTAGATGAGGGACGCGGTCGTGATGGCCGCAAGGGTACGGTCCATTCCGTCAAAGACCATCGGGCTCAATAAATAGATCACGACGGCGGGGGCCAGATGTGCGAGTCTGCTGAAAAAGTTTTCTTTCAGAAGGGCATCGTCCCATGCGGTGGTCGTTCGGGAAATCAAGCGGCTGACATATTTTAAAAACAAGCGTTTGGCGACCCGGTCGGCCAAGACGCTGAGGATGAGCACCAAGGCCAGTCCAAGCCCCCTGGCCAAGAAGGGCGCAATTTCAGGATCGAATCCCAAACGGAGCCAGAATTTGTTGAACATCGGTGTCATGGTTTAGTCCTTTATCTCGTTCGGTACGACTTTTAGCGTTCTTAATCGATTGACTGCGGCTGCCCATTCGAAGCGGCGAAAGGTGGCCAAATCGCCAAACTTTTCGGTGCAGAGGGCATCTAGACTCTTTTTCGACAGATCCTGCATGAGGCGGTCTGCGATTTCGGCCAGCGTGGTTTTGCCGTCCATGTAGTGTTGTTTTGCATAAAGAATGGCATGGGCAATGGCACGAACCTGGCTTTTTTCGACCAGTTGTTCGACGGCAGAGAGATCGATCTTTTCCGTACCGAATACAATCGACTCGATATCGTGGATCTTCAGATGCACGTCCTTCGACAGCCGCCGGGGATTGAGGCTCTCCGGCATCGGAATCCGATGCCGGATGCCCCCGAAGCCCCCGCCGCCTTCCGGCCTTCGTTGGGTCTGGTACCGCCCGGCGATTTCTTTTGCGCACTGCGTGACATCGCTGGGGATGTAGTGATCCATGGCAATGACCGTGTCGGCCGGATCGAAATAGTCGCCGCTGCCGCCGATGACCAAGATGGTCGATACGTCGTGATCGCGATGGAGCTGACGCACCTTGTCGATAAACGGGGTGATCGGTTCTTGTTCCTTTGCAATCAAAGCCTGCATCCGATGATCGCGAATCATAAAATTGGTCGCGGCCGTATCTTCATCGATTAAAATGACCTTTGCGCCGACCTCGAGGGCTTCGACGATATTGGCCGCCTGGGAAGTGCTGCCGCTGGCATTTTTCGTCGAAAAACAAACGGTTGACCGTTTCTGAGGCAGGCGGTTGATAAAGGGCGAGATATCCACGCCCGATATCCCGCGCTGATCCTCGGCACGGATCTTGACCGTGTCGGGATCCGTCACGACAAATTCTCGGCCGTCACCCGGAATGTGATTGTAGATGCCGCATTCGATCGCGCGAAGCAGGGTGGATTTGCCGTGATAGCCCCCGCCGACGATCAAGGTGACACCCTGCGGGATCCCCATGCCGGTGATCGGGCCATGATTGGGACGTTCGAATGTCACCCGCAGCGTGGAGGGATGTCGAAAGGGAACCGCGTCCGCTCTTAAGGGATGCGGGTCGATCCCGCTCAGCCTTGGCAGGACGGCGCCATCCGCAACAAAGGCGACCAAGCCCCGCTCACGAAGCGATTCCCGGATGGCCTCGGCATCCTCAATCGTTTCAACAAATTGTTTGATGAGGGATGGATCTAAATTCCGAAGCTTGAGCGCCAGATCGATGATTACCGGCAGCGTCTCGTCGATGATTTGCAGGGCTTCGCGACCGAGTATGGTTCTCCCTCTGGCAGGCAGCCCGACGAAGAAGCGGACCTCGACGCGGCCGGCATCGATGGAGGCGGAGCTTCGCTCCAAAACCTCCTGATTCGGCCGGTCGATTTCAATCAGCCCGCTATTGCCCGTGCCGCGACGTTTCGATCGCCTCCGGGCCTCGCGATCGAATTGCCGGGTCAAATAGTCGGCCAAGGCGATACGCCGGATCGGCGTTCGGATCAGGTCCTCCGAAAACTGCGTAACCGTCTGAGGAATTTGCACCCTCAATCGGCTGGGCGCGGCAAAGGGGTCTCCCTGGACATGGTCAATGAAGAGTTGGTAGTCCGGGTAAGCATAGCTCCCTTTGATTGCTTTGTAATCTTTATACCCCTTGCCGTCGATCCGGATCAGGCGGCGCGATAAAACATCCTGTGATTGCATCCGGAGGATTGTAAACGCTTTGGCTGCGAATGTACAAGCGCTGAGTTGGCTTCAAAGGGAAGGCCCGTTATTTTATGAAGAAGACTGTCCGGTTCTTTCATTGCGGGAACGCCCTTGTTATACTGTCTTGCATCGATGGGATTCAATGGGATGCTACGATAAATATATTCTCCCGAGGCTCCTCCATTTTGCCTGCGGCTTGGAAGAGATTGCCGTCCAGCGCCGCAAGGTGGTTCCCTTGGCGAAGGGCGCCGTCTTGGAGATTGGGATCGGTTCCGGTTTGAATCTCCCTTTTTACAATCCGGCTGCGGTAAAAACGATCTTGGGACTCGATCCCTCTCCGGAGATGCGTTCGCTTGGCCGAGAGATGCCATCGGGTGGCGTCGCCGTCCGTTTTATCGAGGGTTCGGGTGAAGCCATCCCCCTTCCCGATGCGAGTGTCGATACGGTTTTGGTGACCTACAGCCTTTGCACCATCCAAGGAATTTCTAGGACGCTCGAGGACATTCGGCGGGTGTTGAAACCAAACGGCGTGTTTCTTTTTTGCGAACACGGCGCTTCCATCGATGCCGGCATTCGAAAATGGCAAGACCGTGTCGATCCCATCTGGACCCGCTTTGCCGGCGGCTGCCACCTCAACAGAGATATCCCGAGTCTAATCGAGGGTGCGGGATTTCGAATCAAGGTATTAGATCATGGCTACATTCCAGGCTGGCGGCCCGCCTGTTTTAACTATTGGGGCCATGCTGTTCACGAATAGTTTCTTTCTGTTTTTATCAATCCTATACAGGATGCTATGAAAACAATCAAAGACCTCAAACCGCTCATCGCCCTCTTGAAAGAAATCCAAGTCCTCAGCAGCGCGGTTTCGCTTTCATCGTGGGATCAGGAAACCTACATGCCTCCCGGCGCGGGCCGGGCGCGGGCCGAGATGATCTCGGGCTTGATGGCCTTGGTCCACGAAAAGAAAACCGGGAAGAAGGTGTCTCAGGTGCTTTCGGCCTCCGTCGATTTGGAAACGGGTGTATTGAAGTCCGAACCCTCGAGTTGGGACGGTCGGGCGCGCGCCCTTTTACGCGAGGCGTGGCGCGACTATCATCATGCGATACAGCTGCCTTCCGATTTCGTTCGCCGGATGGGCTTGGAGTGTTCCCTTGCCCATCAGGTCTGGATCGAGGCCAGAAAGCACAATGACTTTGACCAATTCGCCCCCAGCCTCAAGAGAATCATCGCCTTGAAAAAGGAGGAAATCGGCTATCTGGGATACGAAGACTCCCCCTACGATCCCTTGCTGGACCAATACGAACCCGGCATGACGGTTGCCCAAATCGCGCCTATTTTTTCGTCCCTCAAAGAAAAACTGCTTCCCTTTGTCCAAAAGATTTCGGATGCCCAGGTGCAATCGGACGGTGCATTTTTGAATGATTATTACGATGCCGCTTCGCAGCTGGCTTTCGGAAAACAGATCTTGGAGGCAATGGGTTTTTCATTTCGGATGGGGCGCCAAGATCTTTCGGCGCATCCTTTTACGACCGTATTTCATCCCTCCGATGTTCGACTGACTACGCGGGTCGATCCGAAGGATCTCTTGTCTTCGCTCTTTAGTTCGATCCACGAAGGGGGACATGGGCTCTATGACCAAGGGCTTTCGACCGAGGATTTCGGCACCCCGCTGGGGGAGCCGATTTCACTCGGCATTCACGAGAGTCAATCTCGCCTCTGGGAAAATTGCGTCGGACGCTCTCGCCCTTTCTGGAAGCATTTCTTTCCCATCCTGAAAAAAATCTTCCCGAAACCTTTGAAGGGGATCGACCTGGCGCAATTCTATACCGCCATCAACCGCGTGCGCCCCATGATGATCCGGGTCGAGGCCGATGAGGTGACCTACAACCTGCACATCATGCTGCGCTTCGAAATCGAGCGCCGTTTGGTCGAGGAAGACATCGAAGTCGATACCCTGCCGGAACTTTGGAGTGCAAAAATGGAGGAATATCTCGGCATTCGTCCCAAAGCCGATGCCGAAGGGATTCTCCAAGATGTCCACTGGTCCGGCGGGGCCTTCGGTTATTTTCCGACCTATACTTTGGGGAACCTCTACGCGGCGCAATTTTTCAGTCAGGCCAAAAAAGAGATCCCGGCCCTGGAATCCAGGATCGAAAAGGGAGCGCTGCTTCCGCTCAAAACGTGGCTGAATCAAAAAATACATCGTTGGGGGAAACAGTACCCCAGTGATGCGCTGGTTCGAAAGGTGACGGGTGAAGCCCTCAACCCAAGGTATTTTACCGATTATCTGTACGAAAAATTCGGGGAGATTTATCGGCTGTCGTAATTTGTGCTGGTCAGATTTCGCCGGATACTGCTCTTGCAAAGATAGGGTTGCCCGTTTTCATGGGAGTGTCCAGCCCACATTAAAACAAGAAAGAAGTCACTCTCAAGCTTTGCAGTAACGTTATAAAAATCACTAAACATCAAGTTGGATTGTTGAACCTGGCAGGAGAGATCGGAAATGTGTCGAGAGCCCCACGGTCATGGGATTGCCACGAGACATTCAGATCGATTCAAGTCTCCTTTTATCAGATCGATTCAAGTCTCCTTTTAGAGGAAGGCGGTGTTAGCCTGACTCGATTAAAATCGGCATCAACCGAACTTGAAGGATCGCACGGATTAAATCACCGAAGATATTGTTTTTCGGCACGCCATTGCGTTCCTGCCCATCGCCAAGTTCGTGTCTGTCATAAAATGCGCAGGCAAGGTGTTTTCGTTTTGGCCAGCGAGGTTCGGTGTATCTGACTGAGTCATGGATTGGGACGATTTCGAAGCATGATGCGAAATGGAGAGGGAACACAACATAGATCACATACGGTTTAGCATCATCCCGTCGTTCTTATGGATCTTTTCGTCCTGCCGTTTGTTTCTTGTGATTCCTGTTTTAGAATGATTGATTAATTTCATGCATTACTCGAGAAATTTCATTCTCTTCTTGATCATGACACCCCAACGCTCATTCTTCCCGATTAAAGATATGTGTCGATCTTCCGATATAACTAATATCGACACGTGTTTATCGTAACCGGTGTATCAAAACAAAGCAGGCCTCCGGCAAGATCAAGGGCATCGATCGCCTTGTGGCAAACGACCCAACACAGTGAGCGTTCATGAAAGAGGATGTACTGAACACCTTAACTCACCCGAAGATCTGTAAAACGACCTATTTATTAAGCGCGATCGCCTCTCTGCAAGACAGTGTCTCCGGATGTGCCATATTCTCCCTGCCATCAAATAAAGGATAAGGACCAGGACATGGATCAATGGTACCGTGCTATTTTCGAATGTTTTAACGATGCCGTTGTCTTGATTGATCCAAGCCAAGATAAAATCATCGAGGGCAATCCACGTGCCTGCGAACTGCTGGGTTTTCAACGCGAAGCGTTATTGGCCACTCACTTCTCAAGTATTTGCGTGAATAAACTTTCGGATCTGCAAGCATTTTTTATGCTCGGTTCGGAAAATAAGGGCATGACAAACGATCAATTCGCATGGCGAACAAGGGAAGGTTCACACTTGCCCTTGGAGATTTCCGCTTCCAAGTTTGAACGGGATGGAAAAACCTACATCATCGCATCGCTGAGAGACATTACCGACCGAAAACAAGCTGCAGAGTTCCATCACCTTTCCAACATCGTTTTTAATACCGCGACGGAGGGGATCATTGTCACCGACGATCAGGTGAACATCATCTCCGTCAATCCTGCATTTACACAAATATCAGGATATACCGGAAAAGAGGTGATTGGAAAAAAACCGAGCCTCTTTCGATCCGATAAGCACGACAAGGTGTTTTTCATGGAAATGTGGAACGCCATTCTTTCTATCGGTCATTGGGAAGGTGAGATTTGGAACAAGCGGAAAAGCGGAGAGGTCTATCCCAGCTGGATCTCAATTACGGCCGTTAAAAACGAACATGAAAAAATCACGCACTATACCGCTCTCTTTAGCGACATCACCAAAATGAAAAAAGACGAAGAAAAGCTCTATTTTCAAGCCAACTTTGATGGACTGACCGGTTTGCCGAACCGGACCCTTGCGCTGGAAGAGTTGGAGAAGACAATTAACGCCATTCAAAACAAGGACAAAGCCGCCCTCCTTCTCGTCGGCCTGGATCGCTTCACACAGGTAAACGATACCATAAGCCATTCCGGTGGAGACAAGATCCTACAAAAAGTAGCGAAAAGGCTGCTATCCTGTGTCCGACAAGACGACACCGTTGCCCGTATCGGCGGAGATGAATTTCTGATTATCCTGCCGGACGCTCGGAACCGCGACAAGCCGGTGAAAGTGGCCGAAAGAATCATTACGTCGATGTCGGATCCCTTTCACGTCGATAGACGGGATATTTTTTTGAGTGCCAGCATCGGAGTCACGATCATACCGGATGACGGCAGTGAAGTCCTCGGTCTCTTGAAGAATGCGGATCTGGCCATTTCCAAAGCGAAAAAAGACGGACGAAATCGATACCGCTTCTTTAACACGGTAATGGAAACGGATGCAAAGGCGCATGCGCTGATGGAGTGGGACTTAAGAAAAGGCTTGCTGAACAAGGAGTTTATCCTCCACTATCAGCCCGTTGTCGATATTAAATCCCTACGGACCATCACCCTGGAAGCTTTGATCCGATGGAATCACCCCAACAAGGGGCTCGTTCCACCAGGCAAGTTCATCCCCATCGCAGAAGAATCAGAACTGATCAGCCAAATGGGTGAAATGATATTGGAAACCGGTTGCAGGCAAGTTAATCAATGGCGCACGCGACACGGTTATAAGGGATCGATCAATATCAATGTATCTACACGCCAAATTGTCTACAGCGATTTTCAAGCGGCCTTGATCAAGGCCCTAAATAACAGTGGACTGCCTCCCGAGCGCCTGACCTTGGAGGTCACGGAAAGCCTCATGCTCGACCCAAAGGAAGATCCCTTCAAAAAATTGCAAAAACTAAAGGAAATCGGTGTAAAAATTGCCATCGACGACTTCGGAACCGGTTATTCCTCATTAAGCTACTTATGGCGATATCCCATCGATTACCTCAAAATCGACCGATCCTTTATCAGCCATATCGAAACCGATATCAATAAACAGCACCTGGTGGAAGTCATCATTCAGATGGGCCAAACCATGAAAATGAAGGTGGTCGCGGAAGGGGTGGAAACATCGGCTTGCCTGAAGTGGCTCGAATCATCGGGTTGTGATTCCGCACAGGGATTTTTAATCAGCAAGCCGGTTTCAGCGGATTGCTTCGAAACCATGCTCAGCAAGGGCGATCGGATCTACACACCCGATCCCATGTCGCTCAAGGGATAAAACCCGTTCTAAGCGGCATGGAATCGATTTGAACCGCCATCCAATCCTTCAATATTCAATTCCCTTACCGCTCAAATTTTATCTCACGAATAAATATTCATGACTGATTCAGAGCTTCCGTCAATCATCCAACCTTGCATATCCTGAGAGGGTCCAGGTACACTTTCACGTCTCGACCGAATGAGGAGGCCGCCTTCGGAGGAAATAACCACCGTAACGACGCAAAAAACAAAATGAAAGGATATTTTTTACCGAACTTTCCCGTCAAGGCAAGAGAAGAGAGATTTGGAACGATTCGGCTGGCCGTGGCGAAATTGGTCCCATCTCAATGCATCGAAATTTCAAAACAACTCGTCGATGCGCAGGAGAAACTGGCGAGAGAATCGATTTACACTATCGTGGACTGGATCGAGCAGGCCTCCGCACGTTGGGCCGACCCAAATGATTCGATACGCAAGGAGGCCGAAGCGACCATTCCGATCGTCAGTAATATATCGGTCGAGATGCTGCATGCCGCCCTCGACGATCTCTTTAAAAACCTCAGGCGACCCGTTCTCCTAAAGTTTATTGAAGGGGAATTGAGCGACGTAAGATGCCTCGATCGTTTTTGCCCAAAAAAAACGGGGATCGGGTTTACGCGGGCTTTTGGTCCTCGTTTAATCACCCATATCCTGCCTGGAAATATCTCCGTCATTTCAGTCACCAGCCTGGTTTGCGGCATGCTGGCCAAGTCGGCCAATTTATTGAGGGTCAGCCCCAGGGAAGCCTTGCTTCCTGTCCTTTTTGCCGAGACCCTTCGCGCCTTATGGCCCGAAATGGCACAGAGTATCGGTATCGTCACATGGGATAAAAACAAAACGGACATGACCGAAGCGGCTTTTCAAAACGCGGAGGTCGCCATTGTCTATGGAAACAATGAGACAATTACCGCAGTCGGGAAAATGATTCCTCCCACGAAAAGAACGGTCTTCTACGGACACAAATTGAGTTTGGGAATCATCGCGCGGGAATCGATTCGGAAAGATCTCGCAGAAAAGGCGGCCATCGATATTGCGTGCTACGACCAAAAGGGCTGTCTTTCTCCGCACCTCTTTTATGTGGAAGACGGCGGAGAAACGACTGCCGAGACATTTGCACAATGGATGGCGCAAGCCCTGTATGCCGTATCACGCCGATTTCCAAAAGGAAAATCTCTGGCCGAACAGGCTGCGAAGATTCAGCAACTCCGAGGAAGCCTCCCACTGAAAGGAGGGCGGGTTTTTTCGAGCCCCAAAGGCGTCGATTGGACCGTATTATTCGATCACGACCCCGCATTCGACGTCTCCCCCCTTTCCAGGACCATCTGGATAAAACCCGTCGGAGACCTCACCGAGGTTCCCTCCTACCTCGAAGCCATTCGTGAATCGATACAAGCGATCGGATTTGCCCTCCCTGAGGAAATGCAAGCGCAGCTCATCCCCAAAATAGCACTGATGGGGGGGTGTCGCATCTGCCCGATTGGGCAGATGCAAACACCACCCATCACCTGGCATCACGACGGCCGGTTCCGACTCCTTCCCCTACTCCGTTTTGTCGATTGGGAAAATCCATGAGCGGTCGGAAAGAAGATTTTTTAAAGGTCATCGCCCAGACCTCTTCCCATCCGATCGGACTCGAGATCGCGCGTGCTTCGGGTGCCTATCTCTATACAAATGACGGTGCACGCTATCTTGACTTTATCTCTGGGATCGGTGTCGCAAATATCGGTCATTGCCATCCCGCTGTCGTGGCGGCGATAAAAAAACAGGCCGAGAAATACTTGCACGTCATGGTTTACGGCGAATACATTTTATCGCCTCAAGTCGATTTTGCTGAAAAGGTGATCTCCTTCCTCCCGCCGCCGCTCAACCAAGTCTATTTTACCAACAGTGGAACGGAAGCCAACGAGGGGGCACTCAAGCTGGCTAAAAAATATACAGGTCGAAAAAAATTGATCGGCTTCGAAGGGAGCTTCCACGGAGATACACACGGTGCCTGCTCGGTAACCGGCCGAGAGCGGTACCGAAAACCCTTCGAGCCGCTCCTTCCGAGTGTCACGTTCCTCCCGTTCAACTCAACGGAACGTTTCAACGAAATAGACACGTCTGTTGCAGCGGTGATTATCGAGCCCATTCAAGGGGAAGCGGGTATTCGAATACCGGACGGCCGCTTTCTCAAAGCCCTTCGGACTCGATGTGCCGAGGTGGGTGCGCTTCTCATCTTCGACGAAGTACAGACCGGATTCGGACGCACCGGGCGCTTGTTTGCCATGTCCCATTGGAATATCATTCCCGATATCGCAGTATTTGCAAAAGGGATGGGCGGAGGCATGCCGATCGGCGCATTTATCGCGCGCCGGGAAATTATGACGGTTCTTTCAATCGACCCGCCATTTTCGCATGTCACGACATTTGGCGGCCATCCACTCTCTTGCGCGGCCGGCTTGGCGAGCTTGACAGTGATTGTTGGAGAGCGACTTCCCGAACGGGCGGAAACCCTGGGAAAAGAAATCCGGGAGCGCTTGCTCGAGATGAAGCGTCGTAAGGGGCATGTCCGGGATATCAGGGGGGTGGGTTTGATGATCGGTCTGGAGCTTGACAGCACACGATCGGCGGAAGCTTTTGTGAAACGGGCGCATCAAGCCGGATTGCTCCTCGGGTGGACGCTGCACGCGGAGGCTGTCATCCGAATCATGCCGCCGCTCAATCTATCCAAAACGGAAGCGGCGGAAGGCCTGGACATCATCGAAAAAGCCTTAGATTAAAGGTTCCGGCGCCTCCACGATCATTGAAATATCGCTTATGCTTATGCTAAACTAAAAAACCCGTAGAGGGGTATTTTAATAAAGGAGGCACCATGGAAGACGGATCGTCATTTGTTATAAGAGACCGGCGCGCCGGCGTGTCTGATGAAAAATCAGAGCCCGCGGTTTCCCAAAAAAACGATTCCCAAACACCCCCGGAAAACACCGCTGAGAAACCAAAGGGCGACATAGGGACCTCAGAGAAAGCAAGCGGGCAGCAGGTGCCGGTTAATTTCTCTTCCTTTATCCTCTCCCTGGCCACTTCCGCCTTGATCCACTTGGGTGAAGAGGCCGATCCTTCAACAGGACGAAAATCGGTGGATATCTTAAATGCAAAACAGGCGATCGATCTCATTTCGCTTTTAGAAGAAAAAACCACCGGAAATTTGAGCCCAGAGGAAGAAAACCTGATTTCCCAACTGCTCTATACATTAAGAATGAAGTTTGTCTCCCTGGAAAAGGCGACCGCATCTAAGTCTAGAACTTCTTAAATAAATAATGAACGCTTTGCGTTCTCCATTTTCCAATACTGGAAAGATCTCATTTTGAGAGATGTATGAAATAAGGAGCCACGTTGTCCAAAAAGTGGGTCATCTCCACTTGCATCCTACTTGTAATACTCGCCCTCGCCTCCCAGGCATTGCTCCATAGCCGATTTATTTCAACAAAGATCAGAAGGCTTGTCGAAACTCGACTGGAAGCGGCCCTCGGACAGGAGGTTGAAATAGGAGACATTCGTCTCCGGCTCATTTCAACCGCTCTCGTCCTAAGCGACATCTCCACAAAATCCAACACGGCGGCGCTTCCGTCCTCGTTTCTGGCCGAAGAAGTCCGAGTCAACTTCGGCCTGGCATCTTTTTTTACAGAAACTTTCTTGATCCACAAAATCGAAATCGATAAACCCGTTATTGTCTTGGCACCCGCTTCTCCAAAAAAAGACCCCCAATTTATAAAACAAACAAATACGACGTCTGCCGGTCCCCCCAGGGCGGTGGTGATTCGGTCGCTCCATGTAAACGGAGGGACGCTCAGATTCAAGGGAGCAAAGATTGTGGAGGCGTTTTCCCTATCGAATATCGACGGCGTCATCCAACCGAACCTGGAGATGGATCGTTTTGAAATAGAACTCCAAGGAAACGAAGGTCATTACGCGATCGAAGGGATGACGGGAACGCTCGATCGACTCGAGGGAAAGATGATTGTTCATCCCGAGAAAATCGACTTAAAAATGGGGCATCTCGTCTCCGAACAGACGTCCATCATTGCAAGGGGGAACATCCTTCTGCCGGAGGCGCTGATCGATCTCAATGTCGATCTGAAGATGCCGTTACACACCCTCGATTCCCTTCGGGTTGCCGGAGGGAGCCATCCAATCCTTCATGACATGAAGATCTCTGGGGATTTGGGTTTTCATGGCGACGTCACAGGGGCTTATCCCAAGCTCGCCTTGCAAGGAAAAGCCCTTGTGACGAAACTCTCCTCCGATGGCAAGGAAGTCGGGGCGCTCACAGCGGAGGTGGCTTATCGAGAGGGGAGGGTCTCCGTTTCGTCGCTTTCGGGCAACCTTTTTTCGGGAACGCTATCCGGGAAAGTAGAGGCGGACATCGGTGGTACGCCAGGACCTCCCAGCGAACCCTCATCGATTGGCTTTGACGGCAACCTGCAATACGAACAAATCCCCATCTATCGAATCGTAACGATGCTCCCCAAGGAAACCCTCGAAGACAAGAAAATTTTTGAAGAAATAGAACTCTTAAGAGGAATCTTTCTCAGCGGTGATTTTTCATTTTCCAGGCAAGGATTGAAAACCCAAACCTTCACGGCCGAAGGTCGGATAAAGGCCGAAACGCAGACCCTCTTCGCACCGCCCGTACCCGCTAGGGCAAGTCGTCTTCGCCAACTAAGCGCCGTCTTTCAAAAAGGCAATGCGGCCTGGCGATGGTCTGAAAATCATCTGGCGCTGTCGGAGGGTTTTCTTTTTTTTCAGGATACGCACGTGGGCTTTCAAGGAAGCTGGCAAGGAGCCGAAGGATGGGTGCTTGAAATGGGAATGGAAAGCAAGGAGATGCGAAGCCTTGCCAACGCCATTCAAATCCCTTTGAGCGGCCGATCGAAGATCAACGGCACCTTTCGCCTAAAAGACACGCCTGCTTTTAAGGGACACGTGTCACTCGAACGTGCGGAAGTTTACAATATTCCCTTGGAAAAGTTTCACGCAGCGGTTGACTTGCTCGGGAGTCGAATCGTTTTGAAACAAGGCGTCCTGAAAGGACGAAAATCGCTTAAAAATGAAGCATGGAATCCTCCCCCCTCCGACTATAAATTTTCGGGAAACCTGAACTTAGAAGCCATGCATTCGCCGGAATTTGATTTTCAAGTCAATGTCTTATCCGGAAATCCTCAGGAGGTATTTCGTGTATTGCGCCTGCCGATTCCCCTTTATACGACCGCAAGAGGGCATCTCAAGATCAAAGGCGCACCAAAAAAATTTTTCGTGAAGGGTCCCCTGACACTCTCTCAAGGATCCCTTTATGGAGAAACCTTCGACCGAGGACGGGTGGATCTGACCGTAGATGAAAAAGCAGTCACCCTCAAAGATGCCTTTTTAGGAAAAGGAGACAGCCGCCTGGTGGGAGACGGCGCCATTGCTTACGACAAAACCTACCGTCTTGCGCTCGAAGGAAGAAACCTTCGCATACAGGAGACCGGATTTATCCGATCCCGCGCACCCACTCTTGCAGGCGATGTTGCACTGACCGTTACCGGAGCGGGTCGCTTCGAGCGCCTCCAATTTCAGTTTGACGCAAATCTCACCGGGATTCGATATGCCGAATTGGCAGCGGCGCGAGGGACAATCAAAGCGGAATGGAAGCATCGAACACTTCACATCGAGGGAACATTTCCCGAGAATGCCGTTTCGTTGTCGGGAGAGATCGCTTTAATGGAACGTTATCCGTTTACCTTCCAAAGCCGATTCGATCATTTTCAAATCGATCCCCTATTCAAGAAAAT
Organism: Nitrospiria bacterium; assembly: GCA_046756925.1. Taxonomy (GTDB): domain Bacteria; phylum Nitrospirota; class Nitrospiria; order SBBL01; family JAADHI01; genus JAJDBU01. The sequence goes on along the minus strand of JBHHXH010000027.1, from coordinate 16,912 downwards.
CCTTTCCGGACCGGCCGAAGACCTCCGCGTCACAGCGACAGGCACGATGAACGGCGACGGACACCTCGATCGGCTCGACCAAATAAATCTTTCGGGATTGCTTACCCATATGAGCGCTCGGTTTGGGGATTACACCGTAGAGAATGACGGATTGCTCCCCATCGACGCAAAAAAAGGGGCGTTCACATTCGATAAGGCCCGGTTTAAAGGGAACAACACAAAACTCGTATTAGACGGCCGTATTGCAGTCCTGGAACAATGGGACTTATTTTTAAAAGGAGAAGCCGATCTCAGCTTGATCACCTTTTTTTCCAAAGAAGTCGAATCCGGCCGAGGGAAGGTTCATCTCGATTTGGCGGTGTCCGAACAATGGCTCTCCCCAAAGATCAGAGGTCAGATCACTCTCTCGGACGGTCGAATTCGCACCGCGGTTTTTCCTCAAAATTTTCACATCGAATTGCTTTCGGTCTTGTTTAGCGAACATCAATTGATTCTGGAAACCTTCGAAGGAAAACTTGGCGGCGGCAGGGTTTCCGCTCAAGGGAAGGCAAGGTTGTCCGGCTTCGGATTAGCATCTTTCGGTTTTTTCCTCAACCTCGACAATGCGCGTGTCCATCTGGCGACGGATTTTCCCGTGACCCTTGCGGGAGAACTTTTAATGAAAAGACAAAAAAACCGTCAAACCCTCAAGGGAGATCTGCTGATCAAAAACTTGAGATACAAAAAAAAGATCGACCTCAAAACCATCGTGGGAGACTTTCGGGACAAGGAAGTCCCCATTCGCACCCCGGATTCCGGTATGATGCGCCGAACCGAGCTCAACATCCATATCAGCGGCGATAAGGACATACAAATCGAAAATAATCTCGCCAATATTCCACTTGCCGTCGACCTGTTGTTAAAAGGAACTATGGACAAACCCCTCCTGATTGGGCGTGTCAACGTGCCGAAGGGCGCCATCTATTTTCAAAGAAACACCTTTAGAGTGGATTCCGGATCGGTCGATTTCTTAAACCCGGAACGTATCGACCCAACATTCGTCATCAAAGCAACCACCGATATCCGAAATGTCATGACCGAACGGAACTACAAGGTCGATTTAGACCTTTCCGGAACGCTGTCACAAATCACGCTCACTTTAAATTCCTTCCCAACGCTTCCGAAGGACGACATCCTTGCGCTACTCACAATCGGTAAGACAACGGCGGACCTCGATAGGGTCAAGGGAGGCGCGGGAGGTGAAGCAACCGGTTTTGCCGTAAACCAATTCTTATCGGATTCGGTGGAGCAGATCACAGGCATTGTCGAAGACCCGGTGGAAAAATTGACTGGGACACGCATTCAAGTCGAGCCCTATCTTCATGGCACGGATTCCCGCTCGAATACCGGAACGCGCCTTACTGCTGAGAAACACTTGCTGAAAGAACGTCTGTTGGTGGTTTATTCCACGACTCTCGATCCTTCCGAAGAAGACCTGATTCGCATGATATACGAGATCAATAAGAATATCTCCTTGGTCGGAAACCGGGACGAAAACGGACAAATTGGGGGGGATATTCGATTTCGATTCGAATTTCAATAATTTTGATCTTTTGCTGGATCCATCTCCCGCTCCCGGCCCGCGCTGGACCCTGGGAAGGAGAAAGGATAGAAGAGATCAAGCTTGACCCTTCCGCCCCCTTTTCCGAAGAAAAACTGCATCAGATCATCCGAATTCGTCCCGGAGACCCTTTTCGCGCGCGGCACATCCGGGAGGCGGTGTCTCGACTGTACGAAACGAAAAAGTTCCAAGAAATTTGGGCCACTGTCGAAAACATTGCCGGTGTTGGCCTCCTGCTTCGATTTCATTGGGTTGAAAATCGGATTCTTGGCTCGATCGAGCTTTCTGGAAACAGGGTCTTGACGGACGAAGAAATTCTCAAGGCGATGGGCCTTTCATTGGGAGACCCTTTTAGCGAAGAGGCTTGGAAACGTGGACTCGAGAACATCGTATCGAGATACCGGCAGGAAGGGTATTTTCAAGTGAAAACCGCTTCCCAGCTCACACCGGTAATAGAAGAAAGGCATGCATTAATGGCATCGGTACAGATACGTGAAGGAATGCGCGCCCGAATCCGAAAAGTACGGTTTCGGGGTCCGAAGATCTTTTCGTCCCTGACACTGAAGCTCCGGATGGTCTCGCAATTTTGGGAATATTACCAAGCGGGCAACTTATTGGACGATCTCTATGCTCTGGAAGCCTATTACACGAAAAAAGGGTACTATACGGCGACCGTGGGTCCGTCCCTCGTCAGATATGACGAAACCTCCAATAAGGTGGACATCGATATCGCGATACAACCCCACCATAAAATCGACTTGGGTTTTCAAGGAAAGGATCTTTTTTCTAGAAAGCGCTTGGTAAAACGCATCCTGATCGAAAGTGAGCGCAGCGACAGCGAGGAGATATTGGAGGAAAGCGCCCGGAGGATTGAAGACTTGTACCATCGTGAAGGATATCCTTCCGCGGTCGCGACCTACACCTCTCAAAATTTCCCGGAAGACAACCGAAAAGAACTGTTTTTCGTTATTGAAAGCGGTTCCCGCGCAAAAATCGAGACCATTCGATTCTCTGGAAATCATGCCTTCTCAAAGGACACCCTCCTAAAAAAAATAGACATGAAAATATCGGGCATATTTAAGAAGCGTTACTATGTCGAAACAGACCACGAAAGAAATATCGATACCCTTGTACAATTTTATAGAGAGGCGGGTTTTAGAAACGCATCGATCGACCCGGAAGTCCAATACGATGGATCCGGCAATGCCGCTTCGGTCATATTTAAGATAGATGAAGGAATTCGAACCCGAATCGACCATGTAAAAATAACCGGAAACGAAATCATTTCGAACGATGAACTGGAAAAAATGTTGTCGATAAAAACGCAAACGCCTTATACGGATAAAAAGGTCGAGGAAGACGCGCGCAAGCTGATAAAATTTTATACTAAAAAAGGTTATTTGCATGTATCCGTCTCTCCCGCCGCCCATTTTTCCGTCGATCGAACCGGCGCGATTATCACCTATCATGTAAACGAAGGCCGACAAGTCCGCGTTGGGAAAATCGAACTTGATGGAAATCAACGGACAAAGCCTCATGTGATTACGAGAAATCTGGCCATACAAACCGGGCATCCTTACGATCAAGATAAAATTCTGGAAAGTCAAAGAAAAATTTCTCAAACAGGTCTTTTTTCCTCGGTCCGTTTCGAGCCGCCCGATTTGAATAAAAAAGAACCCCTTCAGGACCTCAGACTCAAAGTGGTGGAAAGACCGAGCATTGCCCTTGAACTCGGTGTGGGATACGGAGACCGGGAACGGTTTCGCGGCACGATCGAAGTATCTCACCGAAATCTTTGGGGAAGACAACAAGAAATTAGCGCGCGTGCGGAAGCAAGCCGCGTAGAAGAGCGTTATTTTCTCAACTACAAAAAACCGTGGTTTTTTCGGAAAAATCTGACCGCACGCACAAGCGTGGCTTATCTCAATCTCGAAGAAGTTTCATTTGACCTAAAAACTTTCAGCGGCATCATCGGGTTCGACGTCGATTTCTCCAAGAAGGTGAAGGGATCTTTTTTATATCAATTCGAGCAAAAAGAAGCCTCGGATGTCGAAAGCAGAGCATCCTTTAGGCCCGAAGATATCGAAGAGGTCGAGATTGGGAGCTTTAATACAAGTCTGATTCGGGATACCCGAGACGATGTATTCAATCCGACAAGAGGATCCTTCAACAGCATCGCATTTCGAGGCGCGGATACGTTTTTAGGTTCGGAGGTCCAGCTGTTGAAGCTCATTCTACAAAGCAAGTGGTATCTTCCCCTTCCCAAAAAATCCGTATTCGCCTTCTCCGCCCGCGCCGGTGCAGTCGATCGATTTGGAAAAACGGAAAGCATTCATATTTCGGAACGCTTTTTCCTCGGCGGAAGGAACACTGTCAGGGGATATGATCAAGATGAATTGGGCATCGAAGGGCATACCCTGGTCAATGGCATTCCTATCGGGGGGAATATCATGTTGGTTGTCAACGAAGAGTTGCGCATTCAGCTCCCCAAATCCTTCGGTCTAGTCCTTTTTTTCGATCATGGAAACGTCTGGAGGCAGCGCCGGGATTTTGATCCCTCGGAGATCAAATCCACCACCGGCGCCGGTCTACGTTACAATACGCCGATCGGTCCCTTTCGTCTCGATTGGGGATACAAACTTGATCGCGAAAAAGACGAGGACCCTTCAGCGATTCACTTTTCTCTGGGTCATACATTTTGAATGGATTGTTGATTTATACGACTCGAAGGGGAAACGCGGGACAAATCTTCCGTGGACTGTACTTAGGACAGGTGATAAAATTTTCTCGGCCATGGAAAACGTTTTATCACTTTTTTTCGCAATCATTACGATATGTTCGGTCCAAATCCATAATCGATTTAGATAATACACTCTATAGATATTATTCCCCCCCCTTTTCTATCCGCCAAGGGATCTTCGGTTTTATAAGGAAGCGTTTTTTCGTTGTGATGTGTTGCTTGGGCTTCTTGTTTCTTCTACCCTTCTCCGCGGACGGAAAAGAACGTATTCGCAACGTCGAGGTCGAAATCGTCAACCGGGATATCATCGTATCCGCCGATTTAAGAGGCGGGTTTGATAAAAAGACCGTAGAAGACATACAAAACGGCATCACCAAAGATTTCTATTATTACATCCTTTTAAAGAAAAAAGAAAAAAACTGGTTTGACGAAGAAGTCGATGCAAAAACACTACGATATTCGGTGAAGTATGACACGCTGAAAAAGGACTACCTCCTGATCATCAGCGACGGAGCACGAATAGTCGAACGACACGTGACCGACTTTGAGGAAATGAAAAATATCGTCTCCCGGGTTCACAAAATTAAATTGGCCCCGGCAAGTTTGCTGAATCCGCGGCATCGATATTATGTGTCCCTTAAATCGCAAATGAAGGCTGCGGAGCTGCCTTTCTATTTGGACTATTTTCTTTTTTTTATTCCCTTCTTGGAACTTGATACGCCTTGGGCCGATTCTCCTCTTATTTCCTTGGAAGGCCTCACCGAGTGAACGCATCAAGCGAAAATGACCGGAGTTATGTGGAGCAAAATCATTGAACAGCTTGATTCAAAAAAAACATCCCGAGCACGAAAATAAACCACCCGAGTCACGCAGCAGCTTCCGTGCCGTATGGATTACCACCCTCTTCTTGGCCTTATCCGTTTCTCTCACCGTGCTCTTCTTCCAAGGGGTCGAAAGCCCGTCGCTCTTTTCAACAAACATCCTCGTGGTCACGCTGGTCAATTTAAATATCACACTTTCCATCCTGCTTTTACTCCTGCTTTCTCGGAACTTGATCAAACTCTATTTTGAGCGAAAACGTGAACCGAATCGCTCAAGTCTAAAAAGTAAGTTGATTGCCGCATTGGTTGGTCTATCGATGATTCCATCGATCCTTTTATTTGTTGTTGCAAGCGGGCTCCTCACGAGCAGTATCGAAAATTGGTTTTCCATTCAAGTCGAAAACTCACTGGATCAATCTCTCGATGTCGCACAGGGACATTACCAAGAAAAACAAAGAAGTATTGCCGCCGTATCCGAGCAAATAGGGAAGCAGCTACTACAACGACGGCGTCTCAGCGGATCACAACAGACCCTTGTGCGATTCCTGGAAACCCAAAAAATAGAACACGGCCTCTACAACATCTACCTACTGACGCCACACTATAAACGTTTGGCCGAAACCTCCCAACCTCAGTCCACAGCCATACTCGATTCATTTCGGCCGCATCCGGAAATTGTGAGATCGGCCCTTGAGGCAGCCGATGGATCCAATGAAGCGCATCCGCTCCCATCCATCGTATCGACACCGCTTGGAGACTTGGTCCGGGAAATACGTCCTCTAAAACGAAGGGGGGAAATCCTGGCGATCCTGATCGTCGATTCCATGATTCCCTTGGAACTGGTTGGGAAAATGGAGGGAATCAAAAAATCGGTCGAAGAATATAAACAACTGAAAGCCTTTAAAAACCCAATTAAGGGGAGCTATATTCTTTCGTTTTTAATTATCGTACTGGTGATCATATTTTCGGCCACATGGTTCGGTCTATACCTCGCGCGAAACATTACCGTACCGATTCAAAAACTTGCGGAAGGGACTCAAGCCGTGGCCCATGGAGATTTAAATTTCCAAATCGATGTCCGCGCGAGTGACGAGCTCGGCATTTTAGTCGATTCCTTTAACAAAATGACGTTTAATTTAAAAGAAAGTCAGAAAAAGATCGGCGATACAACCATATCCCTCGCCGCCTCTAACCGGGAGTTGGAAGGCGTATTGCAAAATATTGCGGCCGGCGTCATCTCGATCAACGAAAAAGGGGTCATCACCACTTTCAACCCTTCTGCGGAAAATATTCTCGATGTACGGGCGGAAGAGGCCATACACCAAAACTACATCGACTTTTTTTCCTCCCTCAAGTTGGAGGGAATGACCGACCCGTTTCAAAAGATCGAGCGCCAAGGGAAAGAATCCCTTGAAGAAGAAGTGGCGCTCGAAGTCCGGATGCAGATGATCACATTACGGGTCGCCGTCTCCGTGTTACACGGTTCGGATCGACGATCTCTCGGTCATGTGGTCGTATTCGATGACCTCACCGAATTGATCCGCGCTCAAAAACTCGCGACCTGGCAGGAAGTGGCGCGCCGGATTGCACATGAAATTCGGAATCCCTTGACACCCATACAACTCTCTACCGAGCGCTTAAGAAAAAAATATTTTCAACAATCCAAGGATTTCAATAAAATATTCGACGAGTCGACCCAAATCGTCATCAATGAGGTACATGGATTAAAAAAATTGGTCGACGAGTTCTCGTATTTTGCAAGAATGCCCCCACCCCATTGCCGGCCGCAGCGGATCTATCCGATATTGCGGGAAGTTATCTCGCTATACAAAACAGGACATAAGGATATCGATATTCATGTCAGCCACGATTTTTCGACTCCCGAAATGAATCTCGATCGCGAACAGATAAAACGGGTTTTTATGAACCTCTTTGAAAATGCGGTTGAAGCCATGAATAATTGCGGTATCCTGCGCGTTTCTACGGTGTACGACAGCGCGCAAATGAAGGTTCGGGTGGAGGTTTCGGATGAAGGGATCGGAATACAACCGGAAGATCTTGACAAGTTGTTTCTGCCTTATTTTTCGAGAAAAAAATCCGGTACGGGTTTGGGCCTTGCCATTGTCAATCGAATCGTCAACGATCACAACGCCCAAATTCGTGTCTCACCGCGCTTGCCGAAGGGCACGACTTTTTCGATCGAGTTTTCCCTGTAGGGGTTCTAGTAAGAATGCTTCACAGACCGCAAGGAACTTACAAAAGAGACGGCGATGCCTGAAACGATCCTCATCGTCGATGACGAACCGGCAATCTTAACTACGCTTTCCGGCATTTTGTCCGATGAAGGCTATGAAGTGCTCGTTGCGGAAAGCGGTCTTGATGTCATCCCGATGGTGCAATCGCAGCCTCCCGCCCTGGTCTTGCTCGATATATGGATGCCGGAACCGGACGGTATTGAAACCTTGCAACAGCTCAAGACCCTCTTTCCCGACCTCGTCGTCATCATGATGTCCGGTCACGGGTCCATCGAAACAGCCGTCAAAGCGATCAAACTCGGTGCCTACGACTACATCGAGAAACCACTGTCTCTCGAAAAAGTCGTCCTCATGGTCAAACATGCCTTGAACGAATTCCATTTAAAGGAAGAAAATCGCTCGCTCAAGAAATTGGTCGAACGAAAATACGAGATGGTCGGCGCCAGCCGGTCGATCCTCCGGTTAAAGGAACAAATCCGGATGTCGGGCCCCTCGCAAAGCCGGGTGTTGATCTCTGGAGAAAACGGCACCGGTAAGGAACTGGTTGCCCGGCTTATTCACGAGCAAAGCCCGAGACGGAATGCCCCCTTTCTTGAAATCAATTGCGCGGCCATACCCGAAAACCTCATCGAGAGCGAACTCTTCGGTTACGAACAAGGCGCCTTCACCGGTGCGAGGCAAAGAAAGAAGGGGCAATTCGAGCTTGCTTCCGGGGGCACGCTTTTTCTGGACGAAATCGGCGATATGAGCTTGTCGACACAAGCAAAGGTGCTGCGGGTGCTTCAGGAACAAGAATTCTACCGAGTCGGCGGCAATGTACGGATTCGGGTGGATGTACGGGTGATCGCCGCATCAAATAAGGATTTGGTCGAGGAGATTAGAAAAGGTCACTTCAGAGAGGATCTCTACTATCGTTTAAATGTCATTCCCTTGCATGCACCCCCCTTAAGGGAGCGGGTCGACGACATTCCGCTTTTGATTGCCTACTTCATCGAATCCATTTCGGAAGAACAAGGCATCCGGCCCAAACGCTTGACACCCGAAGCCTTTAACCTGCTAAAGAAATACCATTGGCCGGGAAATGTCCGTGAATTGAGGAATGTGGCGGAACGGTTGATGATCATGTCACCCACGCCGATGATTTCTTCACACGACCTGCCCGCTTTTCTAAAGGAAGGACTTGATTCGACAGAAAACGTCTTGAAGCCCGAAAAAGCGCCGCCTTCTCCATTAAAAGAAGCGCGATCCCTATTCGAAAAACGGCATATCCTTGCTGCCCTCGAGATGAAGGCTTGGAACATCCCCCAAGCCGCCGAGTTGTTGCAAATCGAACGCACGCACCTCTACAGGAAAATGAAACTTCTCGGCATCAAGGCGCCGGAGGAAGGTTAGGAAAGAAACCATGACGCCGGAACTTCACCGGCTTAATGATGGCACAATGTGTCTTTTTCTTTAGACCCCGTGATGGTTTATTAAACGAAAATTATCTTGTTATGGATGATCGTTGCAGCCGTATTTGATCCATCCTCACGTGAAGGATTATAATTTGAGCGTGAGATATTTTCACTTTTCAAAACAGCGATTTTCGATATCCGCATTGCTCTTGGTCTGGTTTTTTGTCTGGGGTGTCTGTCCCTGGGACAATGCTTCCGTGGCCGCCCAGGCCCTCGGTGGAGCCCATGCTCGGCACGGACACCGGGAGATGGACGATACCCACCACGCTTCGAAGGGGGGAGAACATAGCTGTACCATGTCGGCATCTCTTTCTAAGGAGGAGTCCACTGGGCGGACAGACAATTTGAAGCCCCTTCCTCAAAACGACTTCCCTTTATCGGTCGCTGTCCCATACCGTTTCGAGCCGCCCGATCCTCTTCCATTGGGCCGTTTACGGGCGCACGCATTTCTCAAGCCTTTTTCAAGTCTCTATCAACGCAATCAATCCCTCCGTCTTTAATAACCTTCTTCAAAATATGGCCTTAGCGCTTCCGAATTCTTGCACAGCGGTGATGTACGGCGGTGATTCGAAGACGGCGCGACCTTAAAGGTCAACATGTTGATGTCGGTCTGCACATCGGTTTCAATCAAAATCGGAGAAAATCAATGGCTATGAGTGGGGTAAAAAAAGAACCGTTCGGTAGCATCATGGAAAGCAGGAGGCACGTTGTCTTAACGCGTATTAAATATCACCTTTTTTACGAAGGTCGAGAGAGGCTCCATTTATCTTAAAGGAAAGGAGGTTGCAATGCCTGAAAAACCAAAGGTCCTACTGAATCTATTGAAGCGGATCTTTCCGGCTTTTATTCTGGGTCTCGTTAGCCTGGCGATGTTTCCTTCATCCGCAAAGGCGATCCCCGCATTCGGGCGGAAATACGATCTGTCCTGTACCTCCTGCCACACCAAGCCGCCGAGGCTCAATGCCTTTGGCGAGGCCTTTCATATGGCAGGGTATCAGATTCCACAAACCCAGGAGGGCGAGCTGCGCGGCAAGCGCCGAATCGGACGGATCAATTCCGAGATTGAGATGCTGAATATCTTCGCACTCCGGGTGACGGGTCACTTTGCCGAGTCGATCTCCGGCGGCAAGCCGGTCGAGAGCAACCTGGTCCTTCCCCGGGAAATTGAATTCTATTTTGCCGGAACCTTTACCGATAACATCAGTTATTTTTTCAATTTGAGTCACGAGGAAAAAGCGATTGAGGGGCTGGATGACGATGGTCACGGTCATGGTCATTTTGAGGAAAAGTCCGAATTCGGCCTCGGCAAGGAATTTTTCCTCATGTTCGATCTCGGCCCGTTTTTGCGGAAAGATGTATCCGACGACGGCGGAAAGACGATGCCGATGGGCCCGATGATCATGGGGCCGATGATCATGGTCGGAAAAATCGACCCTTCGACCAATTTTTCATACCCGACCAACCGACAGTTCATCATTGATAGCCCGGGTCGGGTCGATCAGGATTCCGGACAGATACAACGCTTGACCTTAACACCCTATGCCTTTGCCTCCAAATTCTTCGGCCTCAATACCGGAGAGGGCGAGGCGATCGAAGTCACCAAAGAGGTCCTCTACAACACCGCCGGGGATTTCGGCATCGACACCCACGCCATGATCGGACGGTTCATGTTCCAGGCCGGGATCATGCAAGGGATCGAAGCCGGCACCTCTGATGTGAATGAAAAGAAAGACCCCTACCTGATGACACGGGTCAATTTCGGGGGTGCGAAATATTTCTCCGGCAGCGCCTCCGCCCTGATCCATTGGGGGAACGATACGGCAAGGGTTGGGAAGGATCTCATCGATTGGGTTCGGTACGGGTTTGCAGGAAACGTGAAGTACAAACTGCTCGACCTCTACGGGGCCGTCATCTGGGATCAAATCAGCGGGCTGCCGACAGCAACCGCGGGCACCTTTGACGACACGGCCTTTGGACTGACAATCGAAGGCGATTTTATCATGACCGATCGGCGTCTCATCTCGCTCCGATACGATCAGATGGAGGCGGGCGGATTTAGGAGCCGGAAGGCCGGTGGGAAAGTACTGACGCTTCAGCTCAGAAACTACATCCGGGACAACTTCGCCCTCTTTTTGCGCGACAGTGTGAATGTCGGGAGGGTCAGCGACAACCCGCTGCAAAACTTCAGGAACCTGATCGCACTGGGAATCGATTTCGATTTTTAATTGAGGGAGGCAATGATGAATCGATCAGAAAAAATGTTTAAACATACCGGTCTTCCGGCCCTCTTGATGCTGCTTTTCTTATCAACCTTTGTGCAATCGCAGGAGATAGAAAAGATGGACGGCATAAACGACGCCGACGCCATGGCCGTCATGAGAGGGGAGATGATCTTCTCCATGAGCTGTGTGTTCTGCCACGGCGCAAAGGGAGAAGGAGACGGGGCGGTTTCGATGTTTCTCGGTCCCTACTCCCATCCCAGACCGAATAATTTTACGATGGGCATCTTTAAATTCCGTTCGACCGAATCGGGTGCGCTTCCCATGCTGAACGACCTGATGCGGACCATCCGTGAAGGCATTCCGGGATATATGCCCTCCTTCAGAAACTTAGGCGAGGATGGGATTAGGTCGGTTGCGATGTATATCGCCAAGGAATTTATTCGAGAGGAACTCCCTACCACGACGACGATTAAGTATGTCAAGCATGTCGGCCCCTATACCTATTCGGCCCAATCCGTGATGCGTGGGAGACTCCTCTACGGCATCATGAAATGCAATGAGTGCCATGGAGCGGACGGAAAGGCCGGACGGACCGATCTCAGAGATGAACGGAAGCTACTGGTCCATCCCATCGATCTGACAAGACAGGAAACCTTTGGAAACGGCACCTCTCACGAAGACATCTACCGGACGATCATGACGGGGCTTGACGGCACGCCCATGCCGGGCTATAGCGACTTGTTTAAAGGAGAAGAGGACAGCGCATGGGACCTGGTGCATTTCATCCTGTCGTTGCAGGGGCGGTAACTCTATGCTGAGGGATTCGTTTGCCAATAAAACGAAAACCAACTCGGAATATTTATGGAGAAATGTTTCTAAAGGACAACCGATCGAAATGAAGGGGGGGCTTCATGGCTGATCATAACGATCGGTTCGTGCGCCGACAAAGGCTTGGACGTGGTGACACCGAGCAAGATCACATTGATGGAGGTCATTATCGTAATCATGTGTCTTGCCGACATGATACGCTCTCCCGCATTGCCACTCCCGTTCGGGAGCCCTTATATCTTCAGGATTTCATAAAGATTGGATGCTTTCTTAGTTTCCTATGGACTGTCCGATGCCGGCTTGTTTAAGCGTTTCTTCATCCATTCCCTGTCTGCAGCACTCCGAAAGTCGACCGTCCACGACTATGGAAGGCACTGAACCGATACCGATCCTTGTTGCTTTTTTCACCACAACTGGTGTTTTCATATCCAGTACACTGATCTCGCAGGATGGACAAGCCAAGCGCATCACCAGGGAAACCGCTTCTTCGCAAAGCGGACACCCCGCGCTGAAAATTTCTATTTTTCGATTTTTACTCATAGTATGTCATCCTTTTTTCCCTTGTCTTAAGGATCACAGGATCTTCAAGGGCTTCAATGACCGAACAAGCCAGCAAAGGTCCTTCGCCGAGGCAAGTCGGAATCAGCCTTTTTAGCGCCCTTTGAATCCGCTTCATTTGAGCGGTTTTTCGTGTGACCTCTTCGAGTTTGTCCTCCGCCCGTGGTTGGTTATGCAGTTGTACAATCAACCCCTTCTGTTCGTAAAAGCGAACCGTTCCAATGCCCACACTACTTTGCTTTGCGTTTTTACCAATGGTCATTGTCTTTGTGATTCCTCCTATCGTGAATATACACTCCGTACTAAAGTACAGTGTCAAGGATTTATTTTATAAATAAAATGGATCGACAAAAAATATTTTTGGGAAAAGAACACGATGAAAAATGGAGGAAAGATTGGAGAAGGAACCCACGCGAATCGCGAAAAACCCCCGATTTTATCTTAGGCGCAATACATCGTTAAGGCGTCGAGTTTGTTGTTACGGCAGGACAAACGACCTCATGCTACGGTCGAATGCCGGATTCTTAAGACTGTGCATTAGCGAGCGCAAAACATGCTTTATTAATTTCTAACAGGTATTAAATGAAGGGGAAATTATTCGCTGTCAGTTGGGTCTGTTGCCCGCAGCGACCTTTTGGTCGAGCGTGTTCCGCCATGCCTTGAGCTTGTCTTCAATGAGGGGTGAGCTGTAGATTTGCGGCTCCGAGTGGATGAAGTCGTCCCGTTCTTCCCAAAGTGCGACAATTTCACGGGCTTTCGTAAAAGCGTCAACAAACGTCGTTGACGGTTCCAAGGCATGCTGGAAAAATGCACGGCCAAAATAGGTCATATCGGAATCGTCGCTGCAGCCGAACGATGTGCGGTCCGCACGGGAGGACGTCATAATCATGCTCTTTTGGTTTTTAAGATGATCAATGAATCCACCGGAATAACAAGCCGAAATGGCGATGACTTTCCACTGAATGCCCGATTCCTCTAAAATTTCCGCGAGGGTATCTGCCGGCAGATTGGCCAATGGGATGCCGCCGAGCCGGATGGAAAGCGTGTGATCCCTTGATCCGTGGCTGGTGAGATAGAGGAATAGGATGTCTTCCTCGACATCCATCCGCTGTGCGATCATTTGCAGTACGATCTTTAGGTTGATGATACTGGCGATCGGTATGTCGTGAACGACTGCCTTGTTGTTGATGAGTTGCACGATCCGGTCTTTCAATCCATATTGGGATTCGAACAGCTCTTTCGTAAAAATCACTTCTTTCATGAACACATCTTGATCATCGTCGCTCCCGAAGGAGACAAAATATAAATCGGTGATACCCGGCCGAGATGTCGCGATTTGTTCCGAGAGCTGACTCAACATTTGATGCTGATAAAACAAGACAACTTCCGCACTCAAATCATCAGCGGCACTGGCTTGGTCGATTTCTCCCTGTTGGGTGTCATACCGACCTTGATCCCAAGTTCCTGCCAATTGCCTTTTCCTGCCCTGGGGATCGCTAAAATAGAGGATGCCATTGCCGTCGAATAGATTATTCGCGAAGCCGCCCACATATTCATCGCCGTTGGGTTTTGTCAGGATTCCATAGCCGTCGAAAGCATTTCCCTTGAATGTTCCGGTATATTTGGATCCGTTTGCGAAGGAGAAAATGCCGTCTCCTTGGAGCATGTCTCTGACAAATTCCCCCACATATTTATCTCCATTATCGGCCGTGAGGATTCCGTCTCCATGCATTTGTCCGTCTTCAAAACCTCCTTCATAGTGGCTCCCATTTTGCCATGATAGTTTTCCCTGACCGTTTGGTCGTCCATTTTTTAGTGGGCCGAGATAGGTTGAGCCGTCCGGAAGGACCATTCTACAGGCTGCTTCGCACGATGCCGTTTCGCGGACGATAATGTTCTCTAAGGGTTTATGGATATCCATTGTTGTACAGGCCGCGACAGAACCGTAACATAGGATACACATTATTTTTAACACATGTTTTGTTTTCATTATTTTTGGGCGCTTCTTGAGAACGTTTCTATTTTCTATTATACCATGTGATTAAAAAAACACATGGTATCGACGTTTTTCCTCATGATTCATCAAGGATGTCGTGGGATGGAATTTTGTGAATATGGAATAGACTCTTGCCTGGACTGTGGGCAGGCCTATAAACCATATACACCGTTTGTGGTTTTGCAATAAGGGCGTGCAGGGTTCGATGCGGAAGTATGGGTGGAGGAAATTTTTTTAAATTTGGAAAAAGATGTCTTTATCCAGGGGATGCGATGCACACACGGTTTTTACCGTTTAACTTGGCGCGATACATTGCAGCATCGGCCTTTTGAATCAGTGTTTGGCGGATATCGGCACTTTCTAATTTGTAATCGGTGTGATCTTTCAATGAGGCGAGGCCGATGCTGCAGGTCAGCTTTCTCTTTAAGCGCTGGGTTGTTCCTTTTGGAAGGTAGGGCCGGTTTAGTAATTCGAATTTGTGGATCGCATCACAAATCGCCTGTGCGACGCGTAAGACTTCGGCCAGCGGGATCTGTGTAAAGATGATAATAAATTCGTCTCCGCCGTAACGTGCGATGGTGGTGCCTTGGGATGGGACGACCTTCTTTAAAATGTTCCCGACGTCCTGGAGAACACGGCTTCCTGTCAGGTGGCCGAAGGCATCGTTTACATACTTAAAGTGATCCATGTCAATGAACAAGAGGATCAAATCGTGGTCCCGCCGTATTTTCGCCTGCCGAATATCCTGGTCCAGCTTGATGTAAAAATAACGATCGTTGTATAGACCGGTTAATCCGTCTTTTTTAGACATTTCGATATGTGTTTTGGCGTATAAAACGTTTTGAATCAAGGTGGAGGTATAGCCTGCAAATATTTCCAGCAACTTGAGTTCTTCTTCCGAATAGTTCTTTTTCCCTTTTCGGTTGATCAACTCGATGATTCCGCAAACCGACTTTTCGATAATAATGGGTGCGCAAATAATCGAGCGCGTTTTAAATCGGCTGATCTGATCACGTTTGGAAACAAACGTTTTGTCTGAGGTGAGGTTTTTGCCTAGATAGGGTTTTCCGGAAAGATAGGTTGCACCGATGATCCCGGCATTCAATGGGAGTTGGATGCCGGGAAGCGCGGACGAGCCGACGCCGAAGCAAGCGACGAATACCAGTTCTTGAAAGTTGTTTTTCTCCTTTTTTCTGATCGGATCATCCAGTAAGATCGATCCAGCTTCGGACGGGACAAATTGATTTGCCTTGCGCACGATCTCTTTCAGTATCAAGTCGAGCGCCGGGGCATTTTCGTCGATCGGCCGACGGTGGCGTTCTCGGCTGAGGAGACTGTTTAAGCGCCGTTTTTCCAGAATATGTAAGCGCATGGTGAAATAAAATACCGTTTTAGTAGAAGACTGTCAAGGAATGCCATTTTTTGGTAGTGTCTCAGTTTGATTTCTTTTTTCTTTCGTGCTCATCAATAATCCTCACAATATCTTTCATCTCCCAAAGGCGACTTGAAACACCGGCGGCCATTGCGGGCGCGACCTTTAGAGTCTTGTGAATCCGCACGAAATTGTAGTGGACAAAGTACAGGGCCAGTGCATGGCAGTGGTTTTCTAGCTTCTTTGAGAAAGCATTTGTCAGGCGGGTAAATCGTCTCATGCTCATTCGCATTGTTAAATTGTGACGCTCGACATGCGATGTGCTGATAAATTCACGCTCTGGGTTCCCTGAGATATCTTTCTTCCTTGATCCATTACAGACAGAAGGGCTGTATTTTCGTTCTGGGCCTTTGTTTGCGGGTTCTCCGTACAGCTTAATCAACATAGCGTAGTCGATATCTCCGCCGAATGCGCCTTCCACTGCTTCAAGATAGGCTTTGTGCCCGTCTGTAGTCAGTTGTACTCGATCCACTAATCGTTTTCTAAGATCATCCATTAATTCAATTGCACAATCGGAATCGCGACCACCTACCAACCAAGAAACCATCAGCTTGTGATCGGAATCCAAGGCTGTCCAAGTCCAAACATCTCCGGCTTGGCCTACTTTATTTTCGGGTATGTTCTTTTGTTTTGAATAGCAGAATGACCAAATCTCGTCACATTGAATACGGGACGCTTTCACGTTTCGAACATGCTTGTCATGATAGTCGGCGCATGCCATACCTGCATCGACCAAGAGTTTCGTCACGGTATTGATCGACACGCCTACAACTCTTGAAATAGATCGCATCGAAGAACCTTCCACTAACATGTGAAGGATTTGGGTTCTTTTTTGTAATGCCAGCTTGTTCATGGTCTTAATTTAACATAGTTAAACGAAAATAACAAGCATAAAGTTCAGTATAATAGAAAGACAGATTTGCTGATTAACTTCAGTCCTAATGGTAATTAGAATTTTGCTTTTTTATGTCGTCTATGGTAAGTATAGAATGTATTAAAAGGAGAA
>JBHHXH010000026.1:0-32285 GCA_046756925.1 Nitrospiria bacterium | reverse complement strand
AGAGATCCAGGCTGATCGGTATAAAATTCGAGGTGTTAAAAGGCGCCCGCTGAACGGCTCTCGCTATCCCAATCACTCGATAGCCTTGATCAAGTAATTTTTCAGCCGTGGCCAAGCCGATACCGGACGACGCCCCTGTGAGAAGCAATGTACGCATGTGATGTGCGATTTCCTTAATCTTTTTTACAACGGTAATAGATCTCTTTCGGAATATATTCGAACAACAAGGTTTCGCAAACCTCGATCATTTCCGCCTCTATCTCCATCGAATAGGACATCACCCCGTCCTTCTGAACATAGCTGTCGGCAAACAGTGGTTCATCGGGATAACGTTTTACAATATTTTTAAAATAGGTTTCGGGCATCCGAAACATGCCGAGACTGACCGAGTGCAGCGTATCCGGATTTAAGGCATTAAAAATCAAGCGAAACAATTTTTGGTAGTGCCGCCGATAATCCTCATGGTAAATCAAGGGTTCGAAGCGCAAGGCAACGGGCCATCCCTTTCGCTGTAATTGATTGAGAGTGTTGATCCGTTTATCAATGGAGGGCGTACGGTGCTCCAATGCCCCTGCAACATTCTCCGGGGTAAAGCTCATTGCAACGATACAGTTACGGAGGGCTTCCCATCTCAGTAGTGTGCGGACTTGCGTACTCTTGGTCCTCAATTCCAAGGTGGCCTGCGGGTAGACTTCAAAAAACCGGAGAAAATGGGAAGCAAAGCGGCTCCATGACTCAAAGGCCAAACTGTCGCAATCGTATCCCGAATAAAAATAACACCGCTCTCCCCGCAAATCCGAAATAATGCCGGCCAACTCCGCTTCGAAATCTTCATAGTTTACAAATAAAACATAGTGGGCGGAACGATACATCCCCTGCAAGAAACAATAACGGCAGTCGTAGGGACAATTCAGCATGTGCGAAAAATAGTAACTGTGCCCATTCCCGAAGCCATAGGCCGGCGGCGCGGGCAACACGAAGCCCTGACGTTTTCTGGCCACGATCAATCCCGGCCGACTCTTTTGCAAGCGAAAATTTTGGGCGACGGGGTTGAAGACCTCGGAATAATTGCCGCATGAGATACACGGAATGCCGGAGCATTTACGAATAATGTCCCGAACGCGCGGCAGATCGCGGCATTGTTCCTCAATATAAAGTGCGGAGAAAGGCGGCATCGACTATTTTATAACCAGGCGGCGAGTCCCGAGCCGTCGGTCAAGATCGGCCAGCAGCGTCTTTGGCCCCTGGTATGTATTGAATTTTATTTCGGACGAAGTGTCTTCTCCGAAGACAACGTCCCAACGCTTCAGGAGCCTCGCCAGTTGTCTTTTTTGCGTGTCGGTAAAATGCCATCGCAGTGTGATTTTATCATAATGACGGCCGGGCTTGACCCGCCTTCTATAACGGGTCCATTCGGCGCGCATCATCGAGATGATCGATTCGATTTCATTGGTCCTGTTGGAGATGAGTTCCGTGACCCCAATTTTGGACAATTGTTCAACAGGTTGCCTTGGATTGTCTGAAACCACCTTGTAACAATGCACCCATTCACTCGTGGCGGTGCGGAGGGCGGTTTTATAAAATCCGCTGGCTTCCATATCGTAACCGCCTTCCCGACCATAGCGATTTTCCGCTTGATCGACAGTTGTTAAATCGCTGGTGGGACACGAAAAAGGGAAGATCATGGGCGGATAAAAATTGATTTCCGTCGCACGGTCGGACACCCGATGGGCGACAAAACCGGTGCCGACCTCCAAGCACTCATGGCCCGCAATGCCGAAATTCAGCCAGGCATTCGATCCCATTTCCGAGGAAAGCGCCTGCAGATATCCGGTGGCTCCGGCGGCGGCAATCTTGCCGACCCCCGAGATAACGAGCATGCACGCGTCGCCCGTATAAATCATATAGGGGTGATTTCCCTTCAAGCGCACCATGCGGTATCGCCGTATTAGGGGTTTCGCTTCATGGATCAATGCAACAACAAGATGCACCTTCATCGTCTCATGGCCCTGGCGACCGGTCCCGGGCGGCGATATAAAGTGTTCGGATTCATGGCCATATCATTTAATGGAAACTTGGCCATCAGGTGGCGGCAAACATTTAATATTGCGTGATTTCGATATTTGACCGCACCTTTGACTAAAACAGCGCATTTTTCATGGAGCATCTCTATTGCGGCGTCTTGGTCGGCACCGTAGACGGTCGATGAGGACAGCAAGTGATCGATCGCCTGGACCCGAAAACGATCCATCCCCCAATATTTTTTAGACAACTGATCATTATGCCCCCCATATTTGACGGTCAAAGGTTCATCGATGTAACTCACGGAATATCCGGCACAGATCCTCAACCACAGTTCGTAGTCTTCGCAAACGGGAAAGCCCTCATCGAAATATCCCACTGCTTCGATACACCGTTTTTGGATCAAGACGGAAGAGGGAGAAATCATACACAAGGGCAAACAATCGCGAAAGATGCGCCCCCCTTTTTTCTCATGTTTTTTAAGGGGATGGACACGCTCTCCATTGCGAATCCAAATTTCATTGGTATGACAAAGCGGATGCCTCGGATGCTTTAAGACCTCCTCGACTTGTTTGGAGAGTTTTTCGGGAGCCCAGCAGTCATCCGAATCCAACAAGGCGATCCAGGTTCCGGTCGCCGATCGAATGCCGCGATTCCGCGCTGCGGCGACGCCGCGGTGTCTTTGGCGAATCAGATGTGCACTGGGGTAATCCCGTCGAATCTTGAGGTGTGTCCCATCACCGGATCCGTCATCAACCACGATGACTTCATGAATGGGATGACCTTGCGCAAACACCGAATCGAGCGCACGTGAAATCAGGTGTGCACGATTATAGCTGGGAATGACAACACTGACCTTTAACATTTTCGAGAACCTGTTTCCATTTTATCCGCATTCGATGGAACGCTGTCGAAGACGATTATAAAGATTCCACATGGACCTGGCAAACCCGTCCTTCACTTCGTCTTCCAAACGGGCTTGATTTTTATCCTGCCTCGCTCTTACTATTTTATGCCGCTGGGTCGCCGTATCCAGGATCTGCTTGTATTGCGACCCGGCCTGTCGGACCGTGTCCTTCAATCAGGGAAACAACGGATATGGGTCATGAAATAAAAGAAAAACCCAAAGGCCTCCTATCTCGACTTCTGCCTTCTCTCGTCCTGTTTGGCTTGTTTGCTGCGCTCAGCGGCGCGGCGCTCACCTTTCTGCTCCCCACGCAGGTTCTCAAACCGGAATCGATCATCGCCATGTCCATGGTACAGAAGGCGTATCAAGAGATGATCGATCGCGCCACCGCGCCTTTTCCAGGGGATTCGACCGCCTACGTGGAACGAGAAGCGTGTTGGACGCGGGGCAAGCGTGTCTGCATCTATGGTTGGTATGCGGAATGGCACGGAGATGTTTACCTCATGAGCTATACACTGGCTAATGAATCGGATGAGAATAACGGCACATTACGAGGCTGGTGGTGGGAGGTGGATGTCGCCCAAGAAAGGGTTCGCCCCATATGGCTTGACGACACCCTACGACACCGATATAACCTGCAACGAGCGGATGCCATCCAAAACGCTTCCGGGCCGGAGGTAAAACCGCCTCCGTTTCCCACGGCTCCGCCATTGCTTAAACGCCAATAAGCTCCCAAATTGACATTGCTTTGGATCTCTGTCATTAAAATATCTGTTTGAAACCGGATCGGGTTTTTAAGAACACAAGACGAGGCTCACGCGTTATTATCCCCCGATCATGATGTTTCCAGTGAAACTTGGCCCAGATCATGTTGTATCGAATCGCTGCGGATTTTATCGTCATCGTTCATATGGGGTTTATTCTGTTTGTTGTATTCGGGGGTTTTCTTGTCCTTCGATGGGGATGGATGTGCTTCTTGCATCTTCCCGCAGCAACTTGGGCCGTCTTGATCGAACTAAAGGGATTGACCTGCCCGCTGACACCGCTCGAGCAAGGCCTCAGGCGTGCCGCCGGCGAAGCCGGTTATACCGGCGGATTTATCCAACACTATCTGGTGCGGATCATTTACCCGGAAGGGATGACACCTGCCGGGAGAACGGCCATCGGCGTTTTTGTGGTCGCCCTTACTCTCTCAATCTACGCCCGAATCCTCTATCGCCGTGTCCACCGCACCTAGAACGGCCCGTCAATATAACGTGGGATACGATCCGAGATCCAGTTATTCACCTCTTATTCGTACTCTCACGCCTTCCGAACATCGCAAGTTTGATATTCATCCCCTCCTCGGTCATCATTACCTTTCGTTTGGTGTGGCCGATTTCAGCATGAGGCAGTCAATACATCATTTTTTTGGGCAGGCCCTTATTCTAAGGAAACCGGGTTCATAAAATATGTATTTCCTTACCCAAGCAAGCACAATATACTAGGCCACGGCCTATCTCTCCTTTGAAAATACGGGTGTTTTTTTCTTAAGCTCGCAAGGCATGGGCTTTGCTTTCCTTTCCCAAAACCAAATACAGGATATCACTATCCGAGAAGGTCGCAGATATTCTTCACACGCTTCAAAGTCGAGATTGCGATCTTACACATCCTTTGATCAGAGCAAACCGGGGGAAACCCCAGGGACGCAGAGTCACGGGACTACAAAAGAAATAGGACCCCCTCCCTATTTCTTTTATGTCCGCCGAGCCGCCGAAGGAAATTTCCTTCGGCGGCTTTTTTTATCTTCACACACAGAAATTGCTCGAGGATCGTTCAACCGTTCGAGGGTTGTTCAAAGGACCAGAAGATTACATGAATATATTGTTTCGCAAATATCGCTATCTCATCGGCATGCTGATCGTCACCTTCACCGGTTTTTATCTTCTATCCTGCGGAACGTCCACAACAACCAGTCCGACGGCTCAAGACAATCTTCCAGGTATCGCTTTTGTCACACGCGCCGTCGAAGCCTTGGGAGATCCACTGGACCCGATCGAGTTCGCGGCAGGCGGGGATTTGATGACCCTCGTTCCGGGGACGCCTTCGGGCAAACTCCGCAATCTGACCCAGGACCTCACCCAGGGTGTCGGCGATGTGTCGGACCCGGAAATTTTTCCACAAACGGATTCGGACGGGTTCCGGATCGTCTTTTCAATGAAAAAAAACGCAGGGGACCATTGGCATCTCTACGAAGTCGCCGTGAATACGGACGGCAGTCGCGCCACGCAACCGGAACAGCTGACTTGCGGATCTTCGAACGAAGTCGATCCGTCCTATCTCCCCGACGGCCGGATTGTCTTCTCCTCGGACCGGCCTGGACATTTAGACGAATACGAGCGAAGACCATCGGCAGTGCTCCATATGCTGGATCGAAGCAAAGTTCGTCTCGCGGGCCAAGCGGCATGCGATGCCGGAGAAATCGTACAAATCTCTTTTAACCAGAGTCACGACCGAAACCCAAGCGTCATGCGGGATGGGAGCATCCTTTTCAGCCGATGGGAGCATTTGGGTCGTGTCAACAAGTTTTCGCTCTTTACCATGGAACCGGATGGGACCGACTTGTTCGTAAAATACGGTTCTCACTCCGGCGTCAATTCATTCCTGGATGCGCGGGAGAGGGCCGACGGGTATCTGACCGCCATCATGATGCCGCTGACAGGCACCTTCGAGGGAGGGGCCATCGGCGTCTTAGATGTGGCCAAGGAAGCCGATAATCCCAATACGTCTTCACTGCAGCTGACCGTCAAACAAAACATTCCCACCGGACGGTCTGCTTCAACGATGGGCCGCTACTACAGCGCTTATCAAGTTCCGGATGGTTCCGATCGCTATCTCACCTCTTATTCCTTGGGCGGCGTCGTGGACAACCGCGAGAGCGAGGAAGCGGCACAGCCCCCTGCCTACGGCATCTGGATGTTCCATCCAGACGGCACCCTCAAACCGATCCGCCTGCCGGATCCCGGGACAAATCACGTTTTTCTTGAGGCGATCCCCTTAATGGCTGTTTCTCCGGAACAAATCCAAACAGCGAAGCCGACGAAAGCGGCCAACCGGTCTTCATTCGGCACAACGGGCACCTTGGGCGCGGCCAGTGTGTACGATTCCGAGGCCAATCGCGCCCTTTCCGATTCGGTCTTGGGGGTTTCCATCCCCAGAACCGTCAACGGCAACATCGATTTCTCTGCAATGCTCGCCGATTCGAATCTACAGGTCGTAAAGGAGGTTCGGGTCATTGCGGCCGTCCCAAGCATGTCGGGTGTCGGCCGAGAAGATATCGGCGCAACGAATTTCGAACGGCAAAAGATTCTGGGTTATGCCCCGGTAGAGGCGGACGGTTCTTTCCGCGTCAGCGTCCCAGCCGATACCGCCTTGACCTTGCACGTGGTCGATTCGAAAAGACGCTCTTTTAAGGTCAAGGAAAATTGGCTTCAGGTGCGGCCTGGAGAAGACAAAACCTGCAACGGTTGTCATTCTCCCCGGCGCGGCAATCCACAACGACTGGCCACAGAATCGATTGCCCTCAACCGGGCCGCATCCCCCTTAAGCCCGCCGACCATTGCGGTGATCGATTACTTGAGTCATCTCCAACCGATCTTCGATGCAAAATGCATTACCTGTCATTCGATCTCGAATCCTGCCGGCACTGGCCCGGCCGCGGGTCTGGATTTAAACGGCGATCAATCGGGAGCCGGATTCCCCATCTCCTACGACCAATTGGTCGATGACATGATGGACTCCGCCCTCGTCTCGATCGGCGAATCGCGTCAAAGTCATTTCATCGAACGGATCTTCGGCGAAGAACTCCACGCGGGAAAAGGTCTCCCGGCATCCGATCCGAACAATCACGCGACCCTATTAACGACGGACGAGAAGCTTCGGATGGTCGAGTGGATCGATTTGGGCGGACAATTTTCGAACAAGACAACCATCAGCAATCCCGGTCGAAAAAATCTGGATCGCAATGTTTTTGAGACAAGCATTTTACCGATACTGACAACGCGATGCGGTGCTTGTCATGTGGCGGGAGGGGCAAGCGATTTTGTCCTCACGGGGAGTTCGGAAGGCGATTTCGGCGCCGTGGCTTCCAGAGTCAATGTCACCACGCCCGCTGACAGCATCCTGCTTCTCAAAGCGATCGGCTTGAGCGGCGGCGGAGTCGATATGATCAACCAAGGGGCCCCTGTTTCCCCTTCCCCACTATCGACGTCGGACGCCGACTACACCCGTATTTTAAATTGGATTACGGCGGCAAACTAGAAGGGGTTTACGAGGCAAGGATGCCGATCACTTTAAAAATACCGGCTCGTGATTCTCAGGCGAAAAGTTTCGGGCTTGCTGTTTTCTTGGCCGCTTTTATGTCTTTCGGTCTGGGATGCGGCCAAGTCACACCCGGCAACGATGGATCGGGAGGGACATTGGATCACAACCTATTTCAAACATCGGTGCAAGCCATCTTAGACCAGCGGTCCTGTTCGGACGCCGGCTGCCACCGACGGGAAAAGGATGATCCGAATACGGGTGGTCCCGGCGGGAGTCTTCGCCTTTTTGAATGTGCGGCGACCGCCTGCACGCCCGATCAATTTCGCGCCAACCACGATTCGGCAGCAGGCATGGCAAACCTCGTCAACCCCGCCGACAGCAAGCTTTTGACCAAACCCCTCGCTTTGGCACAAGGGGGCTCGCAACATCTCGGCGGAGAAATTTTTCAAGCGACGACCGAATCAGATTATCTAACGGTATTGGCTTGGATACAAAGTCCATTGTGACACGAGCGCTTATGTTCGATTTGGCAATGCGCTGTTTCACACCATTATTGATAGGAGCAATTGTTTTTATGACAAGTTCAACCGTCACCGCGAAAGAAAACGGCAACCCGCGTGCAACCGTGATCGAGCCTTTTCTGGAAATACGAACGGGTCCCGGGAGAACTTACCCGATTTTTTACATCGCCGAAAAGGGAGAACGGCTCATCCTCATCAAGAAACGAACGGACTGGGTTCAGGTGCGGCTGGCCGGCGAGCGTGTCGGATGGGTGCATCGCCATGAAATTGAAAAAACACTGCGTGCTTCCGGGCACAAAAGGGGCTTGGGCGAACGGATCTATGACGATTACATCGAAGATCAACTTGAAATCGGATGGGGATGGGGCCGTTTCGAAAGGGACGATATCCTTTATGTCCGCATGCGGTATCTTTTCAGCGAAACGATTTCATTGGAAGGAAACTTCGGCTTTGCATCCGGTGACCTCGGAGAAACCGACATCTATGTCGGGGGGTTGGTGATCAGCCCTTGGCAAGGTCAATGGTTTTCTTTATTCGGCACGATCGGCGGCGGATGGATCACCACCCAACCAGCAAACCTATTGGTCAATGCCCAAAGAGATCGCTTCGAAACAGCCTATGCCGGTGTTGGATTTCAAGCACCCTTATTAAAGCGTTTGTCCATTCGGGGCGATTTCCGAAACTTCACCCTCTTCATCGGTCCTGAAAGGAACCGAGAAGTCCAAGAATACAGCCTCGGGGTTATGTTTGGGTTCTGATCCGCACACGATGCATTTGATGGTTTTATTCATATGCGCAAAATAATATGGAGGGCATCGATTTTTGTGGTTTTACTCAGCCAATCCGCGATCACCTACGGACAAGGCCGCGAATTCCCTCAAACGCAAGACCCTTTAATCTCGCCCCCGGGGGAAATTAAAGAATTTCCGGAGGAAAAGATCGATCAGGAAAATTTTGAAATCGCCCCTTTTTTCGGATTGTATTCCGTAGAAGGCTTCGATGCTTCGGTCGTTTATGGAGCGATCACCGCCATTCATGTGAGTGAAGACGTTTTTTTCGAAGGAAATTTTGGAATGACAACTGCGGACCTGGAGGCCTTTCGAATTCGTACCGGTTTGGTGCTCCTCACCGACAAGGATGTCGTCTATTGGAGCATCAACTTGGGCTACAACCTCTTTCCCGGACAAATTTTCCTGTCTCGAAAAAAAACCTTGAATTCGACGATCTATTTGAGTGGCGGGGTTGGTCAGACGACATTCGACAATCAAAATCGTTTCACATTTAACATCGGCACCGGTTACAAGGTTTTTTTTACGGATTGGCTGGACGCCGGCTTTCGGATCGTCATGCATTCCTTTGAAACAGACCTCACCGGTGTCAAGGAGCGTACCTACAATATGGAAGGAAGGATCCACATCGCCATCTTTTTTTAATAGCCACCCACAACCAGGACAACCGGAGTGCTATCCACTATGAAAATTTTGGAATCCGCACGAAATATCTTTTGTGTCATCATCCTTCTGTTCGGATCGCTCGGTCCGGTTGAAGCGACGCAAGTACCCCAAACAGCGGCCGATTTTACCGTCAAATCGCTTGGCGGCGAGAACATCAAGCTCAGCGAGCAGCGAGGCCGCGTGGTGATATTAAATTTTTGGGCCACCTGGTGTGCGCCTTGCAAAAAAGAACTTCCGTATTTTAACGAACTTTATGGAAAGTATAAGCACGTCGGGCTGGAAATTCTTGGAGTGAATATCGACAAAACACGCTCGGAGGCGGTTCGGATGACCCGCACGATGGGCTTGGATTTCCCGGTCTTGCTCGATCCTTCCGGGACCATATCGGGTCTTTACCGAATCCGCAGCATGCCGACGACTTATATTGTCGCAAAGGATGGCACCATCCGGCATATTCATTGGGGATTCGGACCCAACGAGCCCGCACGTTACGAAAAAGAAGTTCGCTCCCTGCTCAAGGAGTAAAGACATGACCCAGCAAATCTCCCATTTTTTTTTCATCGCAATGATCGTTTCCCTCCTCGGGATCTCCGGATGCGCCGGCGTCCGACCCTGGGAACGAGAGTATCTTGCGGACGAAACGATGCAATTCGATCCGGACCCTCTTAAAACCCGGTGGCATCTTCACGTCGAGGAGGTATTGGAAGGGAGCCGCGGGGGATTCAGCGACTCAGGCGGAGGGTGCGGTTGTCGATAAATCGTCCCTTTTTGACACTATTGTACACTTGTTTGGTATTGGACTATTCAACAAAAATCGCAATGGCAATCGATCCCCCGGAGGACCGCTCCTTCGTCGGTTACAACCTGTTCGAAGGGGGAGGGATGACCGTTCATGGACCGGCCGTGATCATCCGTAAGGAAATCAAAGGACACACGGCAATCAATGCGGGGGCGCGGGTCGACATGGTCAGTTCCGCCTCGATCGATGTCGTTACCCAAGCCAGTCAATTCACTGAAACCCGCCAAGAATACAACTTGGGCGGCACCCGTATTTTCGGAGAAACGCTTATCTCGACGCATTATACCCACAGCGACGAATCGGACTACACCTCCGATACCCTCGCCTTCGACTTGGCGCACGATTTATTCGACAAGAACTTCACTATCGATTTGAACATGTCGCGATCCTGGGACAAGGTGGGGAAAAACGGAGATCCGTCCTTTGGCCTGCAAGACTACAATCGATCGACTTACCGTGTCGGTTTGGCGCAATCGATCAATCCGAGCTGGCTGACGCAGTTGAGCTATGAGCTCACCGCCGACGAAGGGCATCTGAGCAATCCTTACCGCAATGCGTTGACAGAGGCCATGGCATGGGTTCCGGAACATTATCCGGAGGCTCGAACCGGTCAGGCCTGGGTTGTTCGAACGAGTTTTCGATCACCATTCGGAACACCAGAAAGAGACGAGGCGATCGGCAGTACGATCCAACTCCATTACCGTTATTATCAAGATACATTTGACATCCACTCGCATACTGCTAAATTTATTTACCAGAAATATGTCTCGTCGAATTGGTTGATCGGCGGAAGCTATCGGTACTACCGGCAGAACGCCGCCAGTTTTTATGGAGACCGGCTTCCGGTCGATCAAACCTTCAAGGCGAGAGACAAAGAACTCTCTCGATTTTCCGATCATTGGTTCGGTGCAGACATCCAATTCGAACCGGACCGAAAAAGGTGGGGGGGCATTCAAAACCCCTTCTTTCGAACGCATTACCGCTTTATCCTTTTTCGTTACGATAATTTTACGGATCTCCAGAGCGGAGACAACCATGCTTGGGAAGCGAATGTTATTCAAATCAGTTTCGGTTTTAAATATTAGTTTTCTTACATTTTGCCTTTCTATACATCCCGTCCTCGCAGAGGGTGTCGGAAAGACCGGCCAGCTGGTCTCCAGGGAACGGGCGCTGATGGGAACGCAGGTGATCGTCAAAGTCTTCGGAACGGACGCCGAACGGATCGATGAAGCGATCGAAGCCGCCTTTGCCGAGGTCGTGCGATTGGAACAGTTCATGAGCAGTTTTATCCCGGAAAGCGAACTTTCTAAAATCAATCGGTATGCCGGGGAAGCCCCTGTCACCGTGAGCCGGGAACTTTTTGAGTTGATCCGAAACTCCATCTCTTTTTCAGAACGAACGGCGGGGGCTTTCGATATCTCTTTCGCATCGGTAGGCAAACTTTGGAGTTTTCGACGACGGATCGTCCCCTCTGCCGAAGCCGTTGCTGCGCGGCTCCCCTTTGTGGACTATCGGAACATTCGACTCGATGCCCGGCGAAGCGCCGTCTTCCTTCCCCACGGGAGCATGGAAATCGGTCTTGGCGGCATCGGCAAAGGGTATGCCATGGACCGAGCCATACGGGTGTTAGAGGATTTCGGCATCAAGAATGCCGTGGTCATGGCGGGTGGGGACATGCTGATACGCGGCAAAAAAGGCGATACCCCCTGGCGGGTCGGTCTACGAAATCCGAACCATCAAAACGAAATATTAGCCGTTCTCCCATTGGAAAATCAGGCCATTTCCACATCCGGCGATTACGAACGCTTTTTTATCAAGGACGGGATACGGTATCACCATATTCTAGATACCCGGACCGGTTTTCCTGCCGATCAAAGCCGAAGCGTCTCAATACTCGCGCAGGACGCCACCACCAGCGACGCGCTCTCCACGTCGGTCTTTGTCTTGGGGCCCCAAAAGGGCATGGCCCTCATCGAAGCACTGGAGGGCGTCGAAGGAATCATCATCGGTCCTCGGGGGAAGGTCCACCTCTCATCGGGCCTGAGGACTATCGATTCAAAACCCGCAGCGGCGGCTACGCAATGAGGTTGATCATGAAACACATATGCTTGACGACGATTTTGTTTCTCTTTCTCATCAAACCGGTCTGGGCCCAAGAAGCGCCGATATCGGATGCTGAGACAGATCCGGAAATATCTTTGGAAAGCCTCGATCCGGAAATCCAAGATCTCAAGGAAGAAATATTGGAACTCAATACCCTGCTGTTTCAACTGCAGGAAGACCTTCTTTTTCCGGAAGACTCCTCCATCGTGGTCTTTTTCAGTATCGAGGGCGGCCATTATTTTAAACTCGACTCGGTTAAAATCCTTTTGAACGATACGATGGTCTCGAGCTATCTCTATACGGATCGAGAGGTCCGTGCAATTCAAAAAGGGGGCATACAACGCCTTTATACCGGAAATCTTAAAACGGGAGAACACCGATTGGTGGCGGTGTTTACCGGTGTCGGCCCGCAAGGAACGGATTACAAACGGGCAGAGACTTTTTTAATCAATAAAGAGAAGGGTGCGGCGTTTGTCAAACTGATCCTTCGGGACGATCTCAATAAAAAACAACCGGAATTTACCTATGAAGCTTGGAATCAATAAGTCCCTTTTCCGATTTCTATCGATGATGATCCTGAGTTTTTCCTCAGGGAACCTTCTCTGGGCGGAGTCCGGCCACGATAATACGGAAAAAACATTGGCGGTTTTACAGAGAGAAGCCTATTACCATTTTTTCTTGGAAGATTATTTGAACGCTGCAACTTATTTGAAGATGCTCGAGCGCAAAACCGCTTCTGTCGGCGACTTCAAGGCGCTGCATGAAACCAGGGTGCTCTTGGGCAGCCTCTATATGGCCTGGGAAATGGACCGGCCGGCAACGAAGATGTTCACGGAACTGGTCACGCACTTTCCACCCGGCAAGGAACGAAACCAGCTGTTTCTGGTTTTACAAAAAATGCAATACGATCGAACCTTGTATCGAAGCGCCTTAAATACTTACGGCCACTTCGCCTCGAGGGTGAATGCCGAAGCCCCGGACCAAGCCACGTATCTCGCAGGAATGAGCCACTACGCCCTCAAAACATATCATAAAAGCGCTGAGGCTTTAGAACGCATCCACGCGGACAGCGCCTATTTCCCCTATGCCCAATTCACTCTTGCCAAGACCCATATTCAAATGAACGATCCGGACCGTGCGCTCGACCACCTCCGGTCATTGAGTCGTCTCGATCCGGAAGGCGCTCCAGTCTCGTCGCCACTCATCGAAAAAAGCCGATTGACTTGGGGACAACTTTTGTTCGAAGAGAAACGTTACAAGGCGGCCCAGGCCGTCCTTGCCACTTTCCCGGAGAAAAGCCCTTTCTATCCGGATGCGCTTTTCGTCAAGGGATGGGCTGAACTCAAGGATGGAAAGGACCTCAAAGCCCTGCTCTCCTTTCAGGATTTGATCGCCGATCAACCGAACCATCCCTACGCTTTGGAAGCCATGACCGCCCTCGGTCATGGCTACAGAAAACTCAAGGCCTATCCGGAGGCGGTCAAGCGTTATGGGACAGCAATGCGTCTTTATTCCGAAAAAGAGGGGGAGATTCGAAATCTGCAAGAGACCATTCAAGATACGGTTCGATTGACTTCGATCATCAACGCCGATCGTGAAAACGGGAACAGTTCCCTGCCGGCCTTCGCCGTCGGCGATCGGTCCCGCAGCTGGATTCGTCAATACAAGCAGCTTTCCAAGTTGATCGCTTATCTGGATCGTCGGTTGAGTGATATGGATGTTTTCCAGGTCATGGTCGATCACCGTGAAACCGTCTTTCGCAATTTCCTCCCGATCGTCGACCGCACCTTGGATGAAAAACCCCTCACGACGATCGGCCGCCGTGTCAAGGATTTGGAAGCTCATGTCGATGGCGCCATTCGTACGGAACGGTTCTCCGCCATGGCCTCTCCCGAAGAAGCCGCTTTACTTGAAATGTTGAATGACGCGCTTCGAAAGAGCGCTTCATTGGGAGCACACATTGACAGACTCCAGAACACCCATCAACAGGATCCCGGTCTCGCGAAATCATGGCGAAATACCGATCGATTGCTCAAGATCATTCAAGGGGAAATGGTCTGGAAACTGACGACCGGTCTTCCGGGAAGAGCGGATGAGCTCCGGAGACGATTGAGGGCGGTCACCGCCGATATGCGCCGCATGAACGTCTCGAAGGCGCAATTGACCGGATCTTTCTACGCGATGGAACGGAAGATTGCCCGTTTTAGAATCCGGGTTGCGAGCATCCGTTCGCATTTGACGAAAATGCGGGACAAGGCCTTGCACATACAAAGTGAGATGTTACCCTCCCTCCAAACCTTGCTTTTGGATGGCCTACATCGGCGATTGAATCAAGTCCGAATGGGGTCGGCCACGGCGGAGCTGCATCAAATACGGATTTTAGACCTGCATGGAACAACGGAACAACCATGAGGATTTCCCGAAACCATAAACGTTCAACATGTCTTTATGTCCTGATCCTGACCCTCCAGTTCGGCTGCAGCTTGAATGGATTCATCCGGGTGGTCGCAAAGCATGACGCCATCGAGAAAACGCCGGATCGCTTGACAGCCTTGTCGAGACGGATCGCATCGCTTCAAAACCAAGCAATCATCTCAAAGGATGGAGAAGCCCTCATGCGTTATCGGCTTTTTTTGGAGCGTCACAAAGATGCGGATCCGCGCCTACGGGCAGCGGCCCTCAAACGCACGGGAGACCTCTCCATGAAGGCGGCCCACCGGCAATTTCTTGATCAAATGGAATCTTACGAAAAGCATCCCCAGGGTCCGCCGCCACTGGTCAATTATGACGAGGCGATCTCAGCTTATGGTGAACTCCTTCGTACTGCACCCGATTTTGCCCAAAAAGACCAAGTGCTCTACGCGCTTTCGCGTGCTTACTCCGAAACCGGCTTGGGTGCGCAGGCCATTCCGCTCCTGAAAACCATCGCTTCGGAATTTCCGGAAAGTCCGCATCGATTGGAAGCCCATTTCCGCTTGGGAGAATTTTATTTCGATCGCTCGAACTACGCGCGGGCGGCGGAAGCATACGACCAAGCGGCCTCCTTAGAAGACCCTTTTTTTCAAGACAAAGCAAATTACAAACTCGCTTGGTCCTTTTTTAACCTAAAGGACTACTCAAAGGCGATCGACCGCTTTCTGGCCGTCATTGACCGGGAAACAGTAAACACGTCTGTCTTCGCACCGGAGGAAGGGTCCCTTGTCTGGGAAGCCCTCACCTATGTCGCGAGCGCCTTTCGCGCCCTCGGCGGGCCTTCCCAAGTTTCAGCCTATTTTAAAAATAAAGGCAGCCGTCCTTACGAAAAGGATCTTTACCTCATGATGGGCAATCAATATGTCGGTTTAAAATCACCTCAACGCGGTATCGAAACCTACAGAACCTTTATCGCCTCACACCCCGATGATCCCATGGCGCCTTTTTTCGCCTCCTATATCGCCGAAACCTATCAAAAACTGGGAGATCGTTCGGCCGCCGACGCGGCACGCATCGCGCTGGTGGAAGACTACGGTTTCGACAGTCCCTGGTATCTAAAAAATAATAGAAAATCGCGCGCACCTTCGCGACCACTGATCAAATCGGAGCTCCATCGCCTGGGGCTTTCCGCCCATGCCGCGGCGCAAAAGGATCATCGAACGAAAGACTATCTTGGGGCAGCGAAGTGGTACCGGCGATATCTATCGGAATTTTCTAAAGACCCGGAAGCGCAGGAAGTCCATTATCTTCTTGGGGAAGCCCTGATGAACGTTAAGGACTTTGCCGGAGCGGGCGCCGCCTATGAAGCCGCCGCCTATCAATATCCGAATAAGGTCAAGGGCCGAAAAGCGGCTTACGCCGCCGTCGTGGCTTACGAAAAACTGAAAACCCCGGAGGGATCGCAATCGTTCCTGAAGGCATCGGAGCAATTCGCACAACATTTCCCAAGGGACGGCCACGCCCCCACGGTGCTATTGAAGGCGGGCGAGCTCCTCTTTTCCAGCGGAAGGTATGCTGAGGCCGCTGTTGTATTTGAAAATATCATGGCCGACTTCCCAACACATACCATTCTCCCTGCCGCCGCCAAACTATCGGGACACAGTTATATGAAATCGGAAATCTATCATCAAGCGCAACAGGCCTACGGCAAAGCACTTTCGCTAACGCCCCCGGCGCAAAAAGAAGAGAGAGGCGCCCTTTCTAAACTTTTGGCGACGGCGACCTTCAAAGAAGCGCTACAAATGAAGGAGGCGGACCGGCTCTCGGCCGCGGCGGACCGCTTTCAGGCCCTTGTGGATTCGCATCCTGAGAGCCCCTTGTCACCGGACGCGCTCTTTCAGGCCGCGGCCTTGCACGAATCCCTTGAAGCCCCTGAATCGGCCATCGTCCTCTACCATCGCCTTTCTAACGATTACCCCACATCGGATCTTTCGGGCGAGGCCTATCAAAACGCAGGGCTATTATACGAGCAATTGGGCAGCCGATCTCTGGCGGCGGCCGATTTTGTCTCTGCAGCCGAACGGACGGACGATGAAGGACAAGCTCAAAACCTCCTTTTAAGCGCGGCCTTGCACTATAAAGCGGAGGAGGCATGGAGACGCGTCGTGTCCACCTATCTCACTTTTATCAGGCGGTTTTCAAAACATACGCATATTCCGAAAGCCCTCTTTGAGATGGCGGAAGCCCGAAGAAAGGAAGGCCGAGACGATGCGGCAGAAAAGCTATATCAAGCGGTTATTGACAAAGGCCCCAAGACGGATTTCTATGCCCCGGCGCGCTTTCAATTGGCCGAACGGCGCTTCGCTCAATTTCAATCCATTCGCCTGAAAACCCCCTTGTCCAAGAGTTTAAGCAAGAAAACCCAGGCTTTAAAGGCCGTGGTCGATCTGTATACCCGGACGCTTAAAACCGGCCAGGCCGATCTTGTCACGGGTTCCGCCTTCCGTCTGGGGGAGGCCTTCGAGTCTTTTAAAACGGCACTGCTTGAGGCCGAACGCCCCGAGGGTTTAAACGAGGAGCAATTGGAGGAATATCTCTTTCAACTGGAAGAGAAGGCCTATCCATTCGAGGAAAAAGCCATTCGGGCCTACGAAAGCAATGTCAAGCGTGCGCAGCACACGGCCGGCTTTTTTAACGACTGGGTAAAAAAGAGCTACGACCGGCTTGCCGCGCTTCGCCCGGTCCTTTATCGTCGAAAAGAGCGGAGCGAGCGAATCATTACTCAAATAGATCCTAATGTGCTTTCCGCGGCCATTCAAAAAGACACCCGAATTTCCCAAAGTGTCGACGCTATTCAAAAAAAGGCCCTTGTCCGGAGGTAATCGGATTTGAGAAGGATGATGTACATGAGATTGACCATTATCTGCATGATTGCGGGAGCGCTTTCCGGCGGATGCGTGAAATCGGCACCCAAACCCATCGACCTTGGACCGGATGTGTCGAATCAGGCCGCACGCAAAGCAACTCCCGAGACATCGCCACAAGCACAACCCAGGGAATCAAAACCGGAGTCCATCCAACAGGAATCGACCGCCTCGGAGGATCTACAAACCAAAACCCAAGACACCGAGGCGCTTCTCAAGACCTTCGAAGAAGGCATCCGCCTTTTAGAGAGCGGACAGACCGAATTGGCAAGGGAACATTTTGAAGAACTCCGAGATCGCTATCCCGATGTGGGTGTCTTTCACATCAACCTCGGCATCGCCTATCGGCGTCTGGAGCTCTTGGATGCCGCCTCGCAAGCCTACCGGCAGGCGATCACACTTCAGGAGCGCGATCCCGCGACCCATTACAACCTGGCGATCGTCCTGCGTGAACAAGGGAAGTTCCGTGAAGCCGAAGCGGCTTATCAAAGGGCCATCGCACTGTCTCCAAATTTTCAGGACGCCCATTACAACCTGGCGATTCTGTACGATCTTTATTTGGACGACCCGGCCAAAGCGCTCGTCCATTACCAATTTTACAGTCAATCGGTCGAAGGCGAAAATGCGGAAATGCAACTATGGATCGCAAGCCTTCAAAAAAGATTGGCGGTTTCCAAGGAGACCCAATGAACAAAAGCATGCTTTACGTCTTCCTGCTTGGCGTTGGACTGCTATCCACACTCGATATAGCTGGGGCCCTGGAAGCGGATCCTACCATAAAACAAGATGCGGCGGATGCACCTTCCGTCGAGAGGCTCACGATGGGCGGCAGCGAAATACAGGGAACGATCGAGAAACCCCATGTTGTGTACCTGGTCCCATGGAAAGATACGCCCCTCCCAAACGAACAAGACATGATGTTCGATCGAAGTTTTAAAGACGAGATTTTGGAGAACATCGATTACGACCGTTTCCAAAATCAATGGAGCGATATTTCCAAACCTTCAAAAGGAGACGAAACCAATGACTGATATCACCGGTTTAATTCGTTTTTTTCAATCGGGTGGCGTATTTATGTATCCACTCCTGTTTATCTTGGCGGTCGGGACAGCCATCGTCATCGAACGTTTCTTGGTCTTCATGCGTGCTCGGGTCAACGCGCCTCAACTTTGGGAGGGGCTTTCACCGATCCTTCTTACCCGTCAGTTCGATGAAGGACTCCGAAACTGTTACGGCCCGCGCTTCAACACACCCTTGCATCATGTACTGGGCGCGGGGATCAAAGGCATGAAAAAAGGGCAGAACCGGGAAGGGCTTCAAGGGGTACTGGATGCGGCGGTCTTGGAGGTCACACCGAAATTAGAGGCCAGACTGCATTATCTGCCCAATCTGGCCAATGTCGCCACCCTATTGGGACTCTTGGGGACGATCATCGGTTTGATCGAAGCCTTTACAGCCGTCGCCGTCGCGGATCCATCGCAGAAAGCCGCGCTACTGGCCAAAGGAATTTCCATGGCCATGAATACAACCGCCTTCGGGCTGGTGGTCGCAATACCCCTGGTACTGGTCTATACCTATCTTCAATCACGATCAGACCGGATT
Organism: Nitrospiria bacterium; assembly: GCA_046756925.1. Taxonomy (GTDB): domain Bacteria; phylum Nitrospirota; class Nitrospiria; order SBBL01; family JAADHI01; genus JAJDBU01. Next base: position 13,239 of record JBHHXH010000026.1, on the reverse strand, counting down.
ATCGACGCCATCGACGAGTATGCCTTGAAGCTCTTAAACCTTTCCGGACACATGAATCAGGAAACCATTGTACAACAACGACCGTCAACGGAGAAAAAGAGCGCGAAGACGCCGAGATGGAGCGGAAAAGAGATGAAGGCCGCGGTGGGCATGAGCCATGTCAAATAACATGCGACGTTCTTTAAAACGCCGGAACGTGGAGGGTGTTTCATTAAACATCACGCCTTTCATGAATCTCATGGTCGTTCTCATTCCCTTTCTATTGTCCGGGATTGTCTTTTCGCGCTTGGCCATTCTGGAAATGAAACTCCCAACCGGACAAAGCGCGACATCGGCGATCAAGGCAGAGAAAGACCCTTTCCGTTTAATCGTCACGCTTCGTGAAAAGGAGTTGACCATTTTAGGAAGCGGGATAAAAAAAACGCAGCTGCCCTTCAAGAAAGGGAACTACGATCTCGCCGGACTCACAAGCATTCTGAAACAGATGAAACAACAGCACCCACAAGAAACATCAATGATTCTGTTAAGCGAGCCCGAGATTCCTTACGAATCGCTCATCGCCATTATGGACGCCTGCCGGGAAGACCAGGCAGCGGTGCTTTTTCCCGACATCTCGATCGGGGAGGTCAAGGCGATATGAAGGCATTGCATCGTCAGCAAACCAGATCCCGCACCCGTCCTATCGTACAGCTTTCGATTATCAGCATGATGGATATCTTCACCATACTGCTCCTTTTTCTCCTGTTGCACTTCGGATCCGAGGGCGTCGCGCTTCCGGAGAGCGAGGGATTGAAACTGCCCGTTTCCACATCGAAGACCCTTCCGAACCCGACGGTCATCCTCACAATTCGGGACCAAGGGATTTTCATCGATGAGGCGCCGGTCATGCGCTTAAAAGATGCCTTGTCCGAACAGGCGCCCATCCTTCAACCCATCAAAACCGCATTGGACCGGCTGGCCGAGCGTACGGAATACCTGGCGGAACGAAACGCTTCCGTGTCCTTTGCCGGCAAGATCACGATTATGAGCGATCGAAAAATTCCATTCCGTCTCTTAAAGAAGATCATGAATACTTGTGGTCGGGCGGCCTTTTCGAATATTTCCCTGGCCGTCATCCAAAAAGAGGAGATCGCTTGATGTCTTATATGGCGGATCGGATCGATGGGCAGTTTAGAAAGATTCTGAAAATATCCCTTGGCTTCTATCTCGTTTTGGGTCTTGGTCTCTCGGTGATTCGTCTACCGGTGCTGGAGCACCCGGATGTGCGTGATCTCCCCAAGCGGATGGCCAAGCTGATCATGGACCCTTTGGAATCTCCCCCCGCCCCGGCACCGGCCAAGGAAATAACACCCGAAATCCAGAAGCAATCCAAAAAGGAGAAAAAACCAAAACAACCGGCAAACACAAAACACAAACAAAAAAAAACGGTCAAAGCAAAACAACAGACAAACACAAAACCCAAACCAAAAGAAATGGTCAAAGCAAAACCAAAACCCGCTCCAGTGAAGAAGGCGATTGAATCCCGGCCTTCCGCCGATAAAAATCGGGAAATCGTTCGTCGGAGCGGTTTGCTGGCCTCTTTTATCGAAGAGGAAAATAAGGGATCGCTGAGTGCGATTATGGAAGACGACCACCTGGATGAAGCACTGTCTCACGTCGAGATCGTAAGCGCTTCGACGGCGATAAACGAACCCCCGCGTCCGGTGGTCAACAAGAGAACGACAACAAGGAATCGTTTGGCCGATGAACAAATCTCGGATATTGAAACGCTCAAAAAAGGAGAGAGGATTTCGCTTGCCAAAAGGGAAGCGGTGATGCTCACGCAACTCGAAGGACAACACGGCCGAGACGCTGCCTCAGATACCATTGGCGGAAAAACCCACACCCTTGGGAAAGAGGTCGGCGTACGTTTGCACGGAAGCGGATCAAACGGGGAAGCCATCAACTATGATGAGATCGCCCGCGTTGTCGAGAAGTATAAAGGGGGCCTCATTTTTCTGTATAACAAGGCGCTTCGAAACAAACCCACGCTCAAAGGGACCCTGACTGTTGAGTTTTCCATCGCGGAAAACGGAAGGGTCGTCGAGGCGCATATTACAACCAGCACTCTCCATGATGCCGGTTTAGAACAAGCGGTGGCCAAACGCATCAAGATGTGGAAGTTTCCAAAACTATACAAGGGTATTATCGTCGTCACCTATCCTTTTGTATTCTTTCCGGTGTAGCCACAACAATATTCACAAAATCGATCACCATGCGTGCCATATACAATGCACAATATATAATGCACAATCATTGAAAAAGCACCCTCCCCTATGGATCAAGCATCCATTTTTCCGCCGACGCAATCTCCGCTCCCGCCGCGTTGATCGGCCCCATGAAATGTGGTATACAATAATCCAATGAAGCGATCGAAGCGCCAAGGTAAAAAAAGAGGAGCACTGCTTCTCCGTACGGCATTGGCGCTCGTTTTTCTCGGGGTTTGCTTCTCTGCCGCTTATGTGGTGCATATCGACAGAGAAGCCGTCAAAAAATTCGAAGGGCAGCGTTGGAAGCTCCCATCGAAGATCTATTCCGCCCCCTTTCGACTTTCCATCGGCACCGACATCGATCAAGCCCGGCTGATCCCCCGTTTAAAGAGATTGGCGTATCGGCGGGTCAACCATCCCGTGCGCAAGCGCGGGGAATACTATCTCACAAATCAACACCTGGAACTCTATCTTCACGAATTTTCCTATCCCGATTACTTGGAAACCGGCACTCCCTTCCGAATTTCGATGTCGAATCGAGGACAAATCGAACAGATCATCGATTTATCTCTCGTGATCGATCAGGACCATCTTGTTGTCGAACCGGAAATGATCGGCGGTTTTTACGAATCGGAATGGGAAGAGCGGCGTTTGGTACGCTTGACGGAGATTCCCCAGGCCTTGATCGACGCCGTCTTGGTCATGGAAGACCGGAAATTCTTCGATCACCCCGGAATTGACTTAAAAAGTATTGCCAGGGCTTCCTGGGTCAACCTTTGGGCGGGAAAGATCGTCCAAGGCGGCAGTACCTTAACCCAACAATTGGTGAAGAACTTTTACCTCGATGGGAAAAAAACCTGGAGACGAAAGGGACGAGAGGCCCTGCTGGCCCTTTTGCTGGAACGTCATTACTCGAAAGAAGAGATCCTAGAGGCCTATTTAAACGAAATCTATTTAGGACAGAACGGCATCATGGGCATCTACGGCATCGGCCAGGCGGCTTGGTTTTATTTCGAAAAGGCCCCGCACGACCTCAGCCTTGGCGAGTCGGCCTTATTGTCTGGCATTATCCGTTCACCGAATATTTTTTCCCCGACAAAGGACATTCATAAGGCGATCAGACGCCGAAATCTCGTGCTGGAGAAAATGTTTTCGGAAGGGAAAATAGGCTTACAGGACTATCTTCAGGCCCGAAACGAAAAGGTGACCGACAAGGAGATCGCACAGCGGCTCAATGCAGCCCCATATTTTATCGATCACATTCGGCGTCAGCTCGTCAATCTTTACCCGCCGCGCATCTTAAATTCCGGCGGTCTCCGCATCTTCACAACCCTCGATGTCGAAATGCAACGGGCGGCGGAAGCCTCTGTTCGGACGGGTCTTGAACGATTGGAAAAAGATCACCCGCGCCTGAAACGATTCGAACCCGACCAACAGCTGCAAGGCGCCATCGTGGCGATCGACCCGGATAACGGGGCGGTGCGCGCACTGGTGGGGGGACGCGATTACAAGACCAGTCAGTTCAATCGCATCACCGACGCAAAACGCCAGCCGGGGTCCCTCTTTAAGCCGATCGTTTACCTGGCAGCATTCGACCAGACCGCCAAAGGTGGGACCGCCTATACCCCGGTCAGCCAGGTGGACGATGCGCCGATCACGATTCATGTCGGCGGAAAAGACTGGTCTCCCGAGAACTACGACAAACAATATCTGGGCCCGCTGACCCTCCGAGCCGCTTTGGAAGGGTCGCGCAATACGGCCACGGTTCGTCTCTCCCAAGAGATCGGAATCGATTCGATTGTTGCCATGGCCAACAAAATCGGTGTCGAAAGCCCGCTTCAACCGGTACCGTCGCTGGCGCTCGGCAGTATCGAAGTCACGCCGCTCGAAATGGGAATCGCATACAGCACCTTGGCCAATGGAGGAATCCGGCACAAACCGGAATTCCTATCCGGAATTTTTGATCCAAGCGGACTCCCCATCGAACGGGAACAATCCGACGAGACCCACTCACGCCGAGTCGTCTCCGCCGAAGCCGCTTACTTGGTAACGGACCTCATGAAAGGGGTCATCGATGCAGGGACCGCACGCGGGGTGCGACAACTGGGCTTCGAAGGCCCCGCTGCGGGAAAAACGGGAACGACCAGCAAACTTCGGGATGCTTGGTTTGTCGGATACACTCCCGATCTCGTCACCTTGGTTTGGGTCGGATTCGACCAGAACCAGGCAGGGCGGTTCACGGGATCCTCGGCCGCACTCCCGATTTGGACATCCTTCATGAAAAAGGCTTCTTTTGAACTGCAACGCGATTTCGAGATTCCCTCTGGTATAATAATAAAATCGGTCAATCCCCATGGCATCATTTGCGAGAAGGAAGGACGAAACGAACCCTTCATCAAAGGAACGGAACCCACAAAATCGTGTGATAAGGGCATCATTAAATGGATCAAGCAGTTCTTTTTTTAACAAGACACCGTTTTTCCTATCGCATGGCCGTCATCGGTCTAATCCTTCTCTTTTTGATCACGGCCGGATGCCAAAAAAAGGGGGACGAAAAAGAAGAAATCATCATCGGGGTCGCCGGACCGATGACCGGCGATCAAAGTAAGCTTGGCGGCGATCTCAAGCGCGGGGTACAACTGGCCGTGGATGAATGGAACGCCCGAGGGGGCATCTCCGGCAAGACGATCCGCCTTGAAATCGGCGACGATCAGCACGATCCGAAACAGGCCGTCTCGGTGGCCAACAAGATGATTAATCTCGGTATCGCCGGCATGGTGGGGCACTTTAACTCCAGCGCTTCGATCCCGGCTTCCTCCGTTTATCACGATGCGGGCACACCGATGATCACCCCGGCCTCCACCAACCCGAAGTTGACCGAGCAGGGTTACTGGAACGTGTTTCGTGTGGTGGGTCGGGACGACCAACAAGGCCGTGTGGCGGCCGAGTTTCTCGCCAAGCGCTTGGAGGTAAAGCGTGTCGCGATCTTACACGACAAGACAACATATGGCCAAGGTCTTGCGGAAGAGCTTCGGAAAAGCCTGTCCACCTATGCCGATCAAGGCATTGAAGTCATTTCATTCAACGGTATTATCCAGGGGGATAAAGATTTCCGCGGGATTATCACGACCTTAAAGGAACAAAAACCGGATCTCTACTACTTTGGCGGCATCTTTCCGGAAGGGGGCCTTTTGGCAAAGCAAGCCCGGGAGATCGGCTTTAACGCGCCGATGATGAGCGGAGACGGCGTGATCGATCCGAAATTCATCGAGATTGCCGGCGATGCCGCGGAAGGCACCTATTTGACCTTTACCCCCGATCCCGAAAAGATGCCACACGCTGCCGATTTTCTCAAAAAATACAAAGCCAAATATGGCAACGAATTGGCGCCCTATGCCATTTACTCTTACGATGCCGCCAACATCCTGCTCAAAGCGCTTTCGGAATCGAACAGCACCGACGGACGAACGGTTGCGGAGACGATCCGGAACATGAAATACGATGGCGCCTTGGGCCACGTCGAATTTGACGAAAAGGGAGACGTCAAGAAATCACCTTATATCGTTTGGATTACAAAAGGCGGCCAATTCGAAGAGTTTTGGAAACCGGTGGAGTAAAAACTTCTTGCTTCCGGGCTGGCATATTTTTTTATACGCCGAAAGACCAAGTGTATGTTGACACAACTTAGGCTCCGAAATTTTAAACGATTTGAAGATGCCCAAGTCGAACTAGGAAAGTCCGTTGTCCTAATAGGCCCAAACAACTCCGGGAAGACGACGGTGCTCCAAGCCCTCGCCTTATGGGACATTGGCCTTCGTCAATGGAATTCTAAACGTGAAGGAAAAACTTCTCCAAAAAGTCGACCTGGTGTGACCATCAACCGTCGAGATCTTGTTTCCATACCCGTTCCCTCCGCAAATTTGCTTTGGCGTGGCTTGCATGTCCGTGGTTCATCAAAGGTCAAAGGCAAACCACAGACAAGGAATATCCGCATTGACGTGATCGTCGAAGGGATCTTCAAAGGGAAAACTTGGTCCTGTGGGCTCGAATTTGACTACAGTAATGAAGAATCGTTTCTATGTCGCCCGGCACGTATGGAAGGATATGGAAACGAGCCTGTTGCTAAGGCCGAGTTTTCGGAGATTCCCAACGAGGCTGCTCATGTAAGTGTTGCCTACCTTCCTCCGATGTCAGGGCTGATCGATCGTGAATTCATCAAACAACAAGGAGAGATTAATTTTCTAATCGGGCAGGGACAGACGGCTCAGGTTCTTCGAAATCTCTGTTACCAGATCTATCAACAAAAAAAGGCGTCATGGGAAAAGATGTCCGTCTGTCTCCAATCCTTGTTTGGCGTCGTACTACTCGAACCTCAGTTTATTTCGGAACGGTCCGAAATTACGATGGGCTATGTAGAAAACGGAATCCGCCTTGACCTTTCCGGTGCAGGAAGAGGTCTACAGCAGACGCTTCTATTACTCGCCCATCTTTATGCAAACCCCGAAACGGTTTTGTTGCTTGACGAACCTGATGCCCATCTCGAAGTCCTAAGACAGCGACAAATTTATGGTCTGCTGACCGATGTTGCAGAACAACAAAACTCGCAGATCATTGCGGCCAGTCACTCCGAAGTCGTATTGGGGGAAGCCGCAGGCAGGGGAAAGGTTGTGGCGTTTGTTGGAAAGCCGCACACGATAAATGACAAAGGGAGTCAAGTCCTAAAATCTCTGAGCAGCATAGGCTGGGATCAATATTACCAGGCGGAAGAAACCGGGTGGGTTCTGTATTTGGAAGGATCGACTGACCTCAAGATCTTACAATCTTTTGCTAAGACTTTGGAGCACCCGGCCACAAACTATCTTGAGTGCCCTTTTGTACACTATGTGGCAACAAACTTGCCTCAGAAGGCGCGAGAGCATTTTTATGGCCTTGCTGAAGCCAAGCCTGATCTAAAGGGCATCGCCATATTCGACCGGCTCAATGCGGAACTACATAAAGACAGCCAACTTATGGAACTTATGTGGGAACGATATGAGATCGAAAACTATTTCTGCATGGAAGATGTTTTATTGGCCTATGTTGGACACAATCTTTCAAAAGATCTTTTTGGCTGGGCTCAGTCTGAAAAACGTAGAGAATCCATGAAGGAATCGATTTCCGAAGTGACAACATTGCTCGAAATCGACGAACTTGATCCATGGTCTCCAGATGTGAAAGCAACTGATCAGGTCCTTGATCGGATTTTTCGCCTTTTCTTCAAGAAACAAAATCTTCTCCTTACTTTTAGAAAATCGGATTATCATATACTAGCGGATTTGGTTTCAAAAGATAGGATTGACACTGAAATCGTAGGAAAACTCGATGCGATTGTGAAAGTCGCTAAAGAAGGAAAACCGAATAGGTCAATTTGAAATTGACGACAAAAAAGGCTAGTGAATCATCTCCTACAACCCAAGCCTAAAGCAAACCAAGGCCATCGCCAACAAGATCACGCCTAAACTGATTCCCTTTAAGATTTGCTCGTATCGTTTCTGAAATTTTTGCCCGGCTTTCTCGCCCGAACGCTTGATTTCCTTATAAGGCCGTGAGGCATTGATTTCGACGAGGCTGAAGAGTCCCATCGCGCCGGCCAGGGCGCAGACCGACGGAGAGAGCGTGTTCGTCTGGATGATAAATCCTCCCAATACGGGTAGCACTCCCCACGAAAAAGCGAACCAAGCATCGGTATGGAAGCGTCCATCGAACCATTCCAGATTGTAGGCAAAGAGAAAAAACCCTTCCAGCAGGGCAACGACGACAAGCCAGGGCGTCCAAAATAAAATATAATAAATCCCGATGGCATAAGCCGGGATCAGGGCGAAAACCGCGATGGTCCAGAGGGTTTTTCTCGAGAAGTGATTTCCCCAGGGCTTCGTCTTTCCCCGACCGCCGATGGCGTCGAGGGCATGGGCCGAAAGCCCCAGCCCCAGGAAATAGATCAAACCGATCGCCGCGACGCGATCCCAATAGACTTGCTTCGCCAGCATGGATCCGAGCACGGCATAGGCCAACACCATTCCGGTATAAGGAAGGAACAATAGACCGACGAATACCCGGAATTTTAAGGGGCCGAAACGCGGGACAAACCACTCGGACCGGCGATCGGAGAAGGAATCCATCTCGTCTAGCGGTTCGTCATCTGCGGCAAATGGGACGCTGATTTCGAAGACCCCCGATCGTATCTTAGGATAAGGCCTCCCTTCCCAATGGCCCATCCTTTGTTTCGGTCGGAAAAGTGTAGACTCATCAACCCTTGGACGGCGCCGCTTTCGACGGGGATCCAGTTTAAACCGCCGTCATTCGTATAAATCATCACACCCAAGTCTCCCACCGCCCACCCTTCGTTTCCATTCATCACAATGTCCCAGAGCCCCTCTTCCGTACCCGTCCGTCGGGGCGTCCAGTGGACGCCGCCGTCCACGGTGGTCAGGAGGAAACCGGATCCCCCGATGACCCACCCCCGCTTGGGTCCATCGAAAACGATTCTGGATAATATTTTTTTAAATGGGAGCTTAAAGGGCTTCCACGCCTCTCCCCCATTTTCGGTAAACAAAAGTGTGCCTCGGCTTCCGGCAAGCCAGCCCCGGTTTTCATCGAGAAAGACGATGTCGGTAAAATTGCTGATGACGTTGCTGAATTGCAGACGCCATTCTTTTCCGCCATCCACGGTTTTAAAAATCATGCCCGCCTCGCCGATGACCCAGCCGATGTCCGGTTTCAAGAAATAAACATTTTCCAAGCTCCCTTCGGTCAGCTTCGGCAAGGTTTTCCAATGTTTCCCACCGTCGGTCGTATGCAGGAAGGCGCCTTCCGCTCCTACGATCCAACCGACATTTCTGGAAGTGAAACGCACCGAGAAAAGCCATTTTTCCGTACCGCTCTCCTGGAAGTTCCAGGTTTTTCCCCCATCGGCCGTATGGAGGATGGTCCCGGCCTCGCCGACGATCCAGCCGTGTTGCTCGTCAAAAAAATGGATCTTAAAGAGACGATCCGGCAGACCGTAGTTTTGCGTCTCCCAAGTCTTTCCGCCATCGGCGGTATGAATGATGAATCCTCCCCAGCCGACGGCCCAGCCATTTTGCGTATCGCCGAAGGAAAGCCCTTCCATCGTTTTATCCGTTGGGACTTCGATCGGCGACCATGTTTTTCCGCCGTTTTCCGTTCTTAAAAAAACACCCGATCCGCCCGCGATCCAGCCGATTTGTGGCGTCGAAAACCGGACGTTGAGGAGCATCGATTTGTTGAAATGACTTTCCTGTGGAGACCAATTTTTTCCGCCGTCCGAGGTGTGCACAATGACCCCCCGGCGGCCGACGGCCCAGCCGTGATTTTCATCGACGAAATGGACCCCTTCGAGGGGAATCTTGATCCCGCTGTTCTGCTCGACCCAGCGGCTGCCGCCGTCGGAAGTGTGAAAGATTTTTCCGTCCCATCCCACAATCCATCCTTTTTGCCGGTTCAAAAAGAACACTTCCAACAGGGGGCCGTTTTTATAACCGAGATTCCGGTGGATCCAGGTATGACCGCCGTCCTTGGTTTGAATCACCGTGCCTTGCGCACCGACCACCCAGCCGTTTCTCGCATCGCTAAAATGGATATGCCAAAGCCAGATCTTTTTCGGACTCGCTTGCAAGGCCCAATGTTTTCCGCCATCTTTGGTGTGGTAAATACTCCCGGACCAGCTGGCGGCCCATCCGTTCATCTCATCTGGGAAGTGAATCGAAAAAAACCGCTCTCCACGCTTCCGGAACTGCGCGCGCCAATGCTGCCCGCCATCGGCGGTATGGAGGATCACACCAGTCGCCCCGACAGCCCAGCCCTTGTCTTTAGAAACGAAATGAACGCCCCAAAGCGCCGTAGAACTGACCTCCCCCTGTTCGATGCGCCATCGATTGATTTCGTCGAGATCGGCGGCGAAAAGCCTCCCTCCTCCCAGCAAGATCACCCACAACAGCACGGCGAGAACACTTGTATATGTTTTCTTCATGACCATCGGTTCCTATTTCGACGATTGATCTTTTATCGCGACTCATGATATTTTTACACCATCCGAGAGCCAAATGCAAAAACCTATACTTCCAGTCATGCTTCCAATTTTTTGCTTATTATTCGTCGGTCCTTTATCGATTTCGGCTCGGGCCGCCGAGGACGCTTTCCAGCCGGTACGCCACCTTGCAAACCTGGTTTACATCAGTGCAAAGGATATGGTGGTGCATGGAGACGAAGGCCATGTTGATGAAATCGTGTCCTATGGACATAAAATGATCGAACGGGCCGAAGCGCTCTTGGAAGCGGTCGAAGCGCTCGACGTCAAAACCATTGAGACGAAAAAGGGAAAGTTGATTGCGTCTGTAAAAGGCACGCTGGAAATGGCAAGAAAGGCGGTCCGGTTCGGCCGTGAAAACAACTTAAAACTGGCGTTGGCCGCGGCAAGAAAGGCCTCTTTTCGCGCCAAACAAACGCGTCAACGGCTTCAAATGATCCGTTGAACACACGGCGCGCTCGACCGAGACATAATCAGAGGTTCCTTAAGAGGTCTTTGACTTTTCTTTATTGATCTTAGGACGGCGGGGTCGATTGTTTTCTCCCGTTCGGCGCGGACGCGCGGCAGGACGTTTTCTTTGTGGATCCATGCGATGTGAAGCACGTTTTGGACGAATATGAAGATCGTCGTCCGCCCATTCCACCGGGATTTTCTGATCGATATAGGCCTCGATCTCCTCAAGACTCAATACATATTCTTCATCCGCCAGGCTGATGGCCTTTCCGCCCGCTCCGGCACGCGCCGTGCGTCCGATACGATGGACATAGGCTTCTCGGTCTTGCGGGAAATCGTAATTGAAAACAACATCGACCCCATCGATGTGCAGTCCCCTCGAGGCGACATCGGTGGCCACAAGAATTGGGATATGACCGGATTTAAACTGCTCCAAAAAACGCATCCGCTTCTTTTGCGGCAGATCCCCGGTGATGGCCTTGGCCTGATAGCCCTGATCGCTCAGACGCCGGGACAAGGTTTCTCCTTGATGTTTCGTATTGACGAAGACCAACACGCGTTCCCAAGGCTCTCTTTTTAGCAGACCGAGCAACAAGGAGAATTTCTTGTTCTTTTCGATATGAAAGAGGACCTGTTCGATCTTTTCGGCGGTGACCTGTTCCGGGCTGACTTCTATTTTGATCGGGTTGTTCATATGTTCGTAAGCCAGTTCCATGACCCGATAAGTCAGGGTCGCCGAAAAAAGCATCGATTGCCGGCGATGAAAGGGCGGTAGACGCCGAAGCAGATAACGGAGATCGGCGATAAAGCCCATGTCGAACATTCGGTCAGCCTCATCGATCACCAGGATTTCCACCCGGCGCAGGTCATAGACCTTTTGCTTAAAGTAATCGATCAACCGTCCAGGCGTCCCAATGAGAAGATCGACCCCCTTGCCCAATAGATCGCGTTGCTTCTCATAGTCTATTCCACCATAGACCGCCTGAATATTAAAATCGGTTTCGCTCCCGATTTCATTGGCTTCGTCTTGAATTTGAACCACCAGTTCCCTTGTGGGAGCGATGACGATGGCCCGCGGAGAGGATCGCTTGGAGGCGATGCTTGGGTTCCGATTCAAGAGACGGGAGAAGAGAGAAATGAGAAACGCCGCCGTTTTACCCGTTCCGGTCTGCGCTTGCCCGGCAACATCTCCTCCGGACAAGGTTAGGGGCAGCGTTTCTTCCTGTATCGGCGTACAGGCCTTAAAACCAAGTTTTTCAATCCCCTTGAGAACGGAAGGATGAATTTGTAACGACGCGAATCCGGATGGCATACTGTAACGATATTACCCCTCAAAAGGCGAAAAAGCAAGCAGCAATCCATCGGCAAGACGGCATCGCATGCGAACGGGCATGGCGGAAGATCCAAATCATCCTCCCATCCTCGGCTATCGGATGACGGCCTCCGGTGTTAGGACGACCCTTTTATTGGTTGGATCTCCGACGGCATTTCTTCACCCCGCGCCATTTCCATGAGGTCTAAAACGGCTGTCTTGGCAGACTTTCCTTTAAAAAGCACCCGATAGACTTCGCGCGTAATCGGCATCTCGATCCGGTATTTTTGAGAGAGGGCGTAAGCCGATTCGGTGGTGTAGATCCCCTCTGCGACCGTCTGCATCGATTGTCGAATTTTCTGAAGCGTATTTCCGGCGCCGATCATTTCCCCAACGTGCCGATTGCGTGAATGCGCGCCGCTGCAGGTCAAAAACAGGTCTCCCATCCCGGATAGGCCGTAAAAGGTACTGGCATCGGCGCCCATGGCCGCACCGAGACGGACCATTTCCGCAAGCCCTCTGGCCATCAAGATCGCCTTGGTATTGTGGCCGAATCCCAGTCCGTCGGATCCCCCGGCGGCGATGGCGATTACATTTTTAAGCGCTCCGCCGAGTTGTACGCCAACCAAGTCGCGACTTAAGAAAAGCTTGAAATAAGGGGTTGTAAACGCCATCTGTATTCTTGCGGCAAGGCGCGGGTCGACCGCCGCGAGGGAAACGGCCGTCGGGTGTCCTCGGACCAACTCGCTGGCAAAACTGGGCCCGGACAAAACGGCAATGCGATGATTCGATTTTCGGCCCAGCGCCTCACTGATGACTTCCGAAATCAGCATCAAACGCCCTCTTTCGATCCCCTTCGTCGCACTGATGATCGGGATATCCTGAGAAAGATAGAGCCGCATGGTTTCGAGGACCTCCCGGGCGGCGTGAGAGGGCACCGCAAACACCACCCACTTCGCCCCAGCCACGACTTTCTCCATCCTTGGACTGGCTTGGAGTGATTCTGGAAGGCTGACGTTCGGAAGATATTGTCGGTTTTCATGCTGTTCGTTGATCGTCACCGACAGGGCCGGCTCATAAACCCAAAGGGAGATGGCATGCCCGCGCTCTGCGAGCAGTCTGGCCAAGGCCGTTCCCCAACT
>JBHHXH010000025.1:0-32692 GCA_046756925.1 Nitrospiria bacterium | reverse complement strand
GCGGCGCTTATGCCGGGGTTGCGTATTTAGGCGCAAAGACGCAGGAAGAGCGGGAGCATTACGACTGGATGGGCTACACCGGAAATTTTATCGGCATTTTCGGGATCCTCCCGATGCCTTTTGCGGGCTATTACCTGATGCGCGAAGTCTATGAATACAACCAACAGATGGGAATTATGCTCATGGGAGGGATCCTCTCCTGGCTGTTCATCCTCCAGGCAGTGCTCGTCGGAGTCCTTTTCCTTGGTGCAAACTACTACTTCTGGCAGGGCATTGCCTATCGCACGCACGCTGCCCCGAAATATAAGACGGCCATTATCTTAATGCTGATTGTCTTGGTCGGCTCTTTTGCCGTCTGGCTGACGCCCCATTCTCTTGTCGCAAGCGTGACCGAGGAAAGGGCGATGGGGGGGGCGCATCATCCCTTGCTTGGGGTTTTCGGGGTGATGTCGGCCAAGCTGACCGCCGTGAACCTGATGATTATCACGACATTCATCTGCTTTATTCTCTATTGGCGTGCAGACAAGTTGGTGACGGTTAAATGGGCGAAGGCGACGGATATTTTAACTGTTTTTCTGATCGCAGGCGCAGTGATTTACATTATCTGGCTCGGAGTTTATGGTTATTTCGTTCCATCGGTTTATCGCGTGAATGTCCTTTCAGTGGCCCAGGTGCTCGCGGTCCTCTTTGTCCTTTTTACCATCACGCCGCTGACCGCCCTTTCGCTTAGGTCGGCAAAACTGACGCATGAGATGAAATGGGGCGTGATGCCGAAGCGTTCCCAATATGTATTGGTGATCAATGCGGTCTTCGTCGTTTTAACCATGTCCATGATGGGTTATGCCCGTTCCGCATCGCGTGTACACTGGCATATCTATGGTGTGCTGGAGGATACCTCCCCCTATGGATATACCCCTACCTTGGGTGTCGCGTCTTTGCTCTTTGTGATTTGTACCGCCGTTTTCATTCTTATGGCGGGTATTGTTTTTTGGACTTCTCACACGATACGCTACAATCGCTTTCCGACACGCTATTTCTTCATTCCTTCCGTCTTGATGTATCTTGTCGATCTCTTCGGTGAACACCAGAAAGAGACTGCACAGGATCTCGGGCGTCCCCGTTTTGTGATTCCGAAAGTCCTTGCTGTTGTAGGCGTATTTTTATGCGTCTACGCATATATCGGCTACCAGGTGCCACAGAAGCTTGGCTTGCCCCCAGAAAAGATGGCCTTGGATCTGACGGAAATTCAAACCCAAGATGATTTGGTTCAGATGGGGCGGAATATATTCTATCGCAAGGGCCAGTGTGCTTTGTGTCACGCCATTGGTGCGAGCCAAGGTCGCTGTCCCAATCTTTCCGGGGTGGGGGCGCGACTCACACGTGAGTTTATCTATGAGACGCTGATAGAGCCGGACACCTATGTCAAACGAGACTTCCATCCTGCAAAACCGGTTTATTATTCAGCGCGCATGCCTATCGCCAACAAACCGCCCATTGGGCTCTCAGAACAAGAGCTTCTTGCCGTCATTGCATTCATTCAAAGCAATGGAGGAAAAGTGACGGTCACGCTGGAGGAGTTGATTATGAAAAGGGGGCCATCTCACCTCTGAAGCCCTTGGCTACGGCCTGACGTCCAGGGAAGTCTTTAAAAAGCCGGCAGCGATCCAGATGGTGGATGTCCTTTTACCCGCAACAATCCAATAGCGGGGGCGTCTGACCTGAGAGTAACTTCCTCAAAACCAGAATTTTTCAGATCACGTCGAAATGACGACATTTTTTTACTCCACACACAACCTCCAAGGTATTTCTTAAGAACGATTTCATCGGGTTTCGATTTGTGTTAAAGTACTTCCCGTTATTATTGGAGGCAATCCTTGATCCTACGTATGGCTGGCTTCATTTCTCTTATCCTGATGGTTATTACTTTCTTGTCATATATTGGAATGATTGAGATCATTTCTTCCCCCCTTAAACAGCTTGTCGACGCCTTGATCCTTTTGGGAGACAACATGCGCAATTGGATGCAATCTCTTTAAGAATGATATATTGAGAAACATCGAATCCACTTGCAGGCCTGCCTCTCATTATTACAGCGTCATGCAAAACGAGTATCTTTTCATCTAAGGAGCATCCAATCGATGTATCCCACCGCTTGCAACTGGCGGCGAGGATATTCCTTTTTTAGACTTGATGGGCTGTTCTGGTTTTGGCATGCTCTGCTACTTTTAAAAAAGAGGTGGTGGATGTGAACGCCCTAAAGGCACATGGGTTTATACGCGATTATTTGGTTTAAAAAAACACGATGGCTTTCTTTGCTGAAGGGTGATAAACTCCTTTTTTTTCATTAGTTAAGAAGTGTAAGGAGCATGAAGAGATCTATGGGTTTATCGGAGGATGTCGTCCTCGAAACCGGGTTGTCCGATTTGGAATTGCTGCATCAAGGCAAAGTTCGGGATATCTACGATCTGGGTTATGCCTTGCTTTTTGTCGCCACCGACCGAATTTCAGCCTTCGATGTCATTCTCCCGGAAGGCATTCCCGGCAAGGGACGCATTTTGACGATGCTTTCCCTCTTTTGGTTTCAGTGGCTTTCGAAAATGGAAGACATGCCGCGCAGCCACCTCATTACGGCGGCTTTTGAAGACTTCCCGCCGGATTGCAATGCCTACCGTCCGATCTTGGAAGGTCGAAGTATGCTGGTTCGGAAAGCCACACCGATTCCGGTCGAATGTATCGTCCGTGGTTATCTCTCCGGGTCCGGTTGGAAGGACTATCTGCAGTGCGGTTCGATCTCGGGACAAACCTTGCCGCCCGGCCTGATGGAGTCTGAGGCCTTGCCGGAAGCGATTTTTACGCCCTCCACGAAGTCCGCCGTGGGAGGACACGATTTAAACATCTCTTTCGAAGAGATGCAATCGATGATCGGAGCCGATTTAGCCAAGCGAGTCAGGGAGATCAGTCTCACGATTTACAAAAGAGCCTTGAAGAAAGCAAAAGCCTGTGGAATCATTTTGGCCGACACCAAGATGGAATTCGGGCTCGATCCGGCCACGGGAGACCTCCTGCTTATCGACGAATTGTTGACGCCGGATTCGTCCCGATTCTGGCCGGAGGCCTCCTATTCCCCCGGCAAGGCTCAGCCAAGTTTCGACAAACAGTTCGTTCGGGACTACCTTCTTTCCATCGAGTGGAACGGCTCACCGCCCCCACCCCATTTGCCGGAAGCGATTGTCAGGCAGACGCGCCGCCGTTACGATGAGGCATTAAAAGCGCTGACCGCTGAAACCGAATGATACGCGTGGCTCCTTAAGAAATCCGGCCAGCTCCATTTTGATGCGATATTGCGCTTGACAATTTCTGTAAGAATACGCATAATGACCCTCGTTTGAGAGTGAGAATCTCTCAGAAGACGATGGCGTCTTCTCCAAGCTGGGGGAGACGCCATTCTTTTTTTTTTGGCATCAATCCCCGATGCTTGAGGTTAAAAGGGCAGATGAAACACCTTCGGATCGCCTTGGCGCAAATGAACAGCACGGTGGGAGATTTCTCGGGCAATCTACAAAAGATCGAAGAGGCCATAAAAAAAGCCGGGAGCCGTCAGGCCGATCTGATTGCCTTCCCTGAAATGGCAATTACGGGCTATCCGCCTGAAGACCTGCTCTTAAAACCGAACTTTATCGATGAGAACCGAAAGGGTCTGGATGCGATGATCCCGATGGGCCGGGGAATGACCGTGATTGTCGGTTTTATCGACCGTACAAAAGATCTATACAATGCGGCGGCGATCATTCACGACGGTACGCTCGCCTTTGTTTACCACAAGTGGCATCTTCCCAACTACGGCGTTTTCGACGAAAACAGGTATTTTTCGGCGGGCCAAGACGCCCCTGTTTTTTCATTAAACGGCATCCGCATTGGCGTCAATATCTGTGAAGATATTTGGCATGCGGATGGGCCGATCAAACAACAAGTGGAAAACGGAGGCGCCGAATTGATTGTCAACATCAATGCGTCTCCTTATCATCTCCGGAAAGGACAAGCGCGCGAGGCGGTGTTGGCAAAAAGGGCCAAGGATCACCAGGTCCAAATCGCCTATGTCAATATGGTGGGAGGACAAGACGAACTCGTGTTCGATGGGGGAAGCCTCGTCTTCAATCAGGCGGGAAAACGCCTGGCGCGCGCGCCTCAGTTTGAAGAAGCTTTATTATTCCTGGACCTCCCCTTCGATGGGGCCGCGAGGTCAACGCTTCCCCTCTCGCTTGGGCATCGGAAGGGCGCGACGCAAGTTGTTTCCGGGAGCGACCAATGGATCTTTCAGGCCGCCGGACTCCGAAGCCGCCGGACGCTCACCAAAGGTTCGATCGCAAAAAAACGGACTTGGGAAGATGAGCTTTACCGTGCTTTGACACTGGGTCTCTCCGACTATGTCTCGAAAAATCGTTTTAAAAAAGTCGTAATGGGACTTTCCGGTGGAATCGATTCCGCCCTCACGGCCGTCTTGGCAGCCGATGCATTGGGACGGAAAAATGTCGTTCTTGTTTTCATGCCCTCCCGCTATACTTCAAACCAAAGCGCCCAGGATGCGAAGACGCTTGCCAAAAATTTAGGCATTCGTCTCATCGTCCTTCCGATCGAAGGGCCTTTCGGATCGACACGCGCGCTTCTCTCGGACGTATTCGCGGAAACGGAAACGGATATTACGGAGGAAAACCTTCAGTCTCGGATTCGGGGCAACATCCTGATGGCCCTTTCGAATAAATTCGGCTGGCTTGTCCTCACGACCGGGAATAAAAGCGAATTGAGTGTGGGTTACACGACTTTGTACGGCGACATGGCTGGCGGTTTTGCCGTCATCAAGGATCTTTGGAAAGGCTCGGTCTATCGTCTGGCGCGATACCGGAACAAACGGGCCGACGCACCGATTCCGTCCAGTATTTTCGAGAAACCGCCCACCGCGGAACTTCGCTCCAATCAATGCGATCAGGACAGCCTTCCACCCTACGATATTCTCGATCCGATTTTACAGGCCTATGTAGAACAAGACAAAGACATTGCGGAGATCGTCGCTTTGGGCTTCGAGCCTGAAACCGTTTCAAACGTCATCGGCCTTGTCGACGCGTCGGAGTTTAAACGACGACAGGCGCCCGTGGGTATCAAAATTTCGCCGCGGGCCTTCGGCAAGGATCGCAGAATGCCGATTACCAACCGGTACGGAACAGATTACCAAGCAGATGAAGGAAAAAATATCAGTTCCACAACAAAAAAAAGGAGGAAGAAAATAGCATGACACCAAAAGAAGTCTTAGAGTTTGCGAAAAAAAACAAGGCGGAAATGGTTGACTTTAAATTTGTCGACCTTCCAGGTTCATGGCAGCATTTTGCCACGCCGATCGGCGAATTTCCCGAAACGATCTTTCAGGAAGGCTCCGGTTTCGACGGTTCGAGCATCCGCGGTTGGCAGGCCATTAACGACAGCGACATGCTTGTGATCCCGGATCCGACAACAGCCATCATGGATCCGTTTACGAAAGCGGCAACCCTTTCGGTCGTATGCAATATTAAAGACCCGATCCTCAATCAAAATTACGAGAAGGATCCCCGTTATGTGGCCCAGAAGGCGGAGGCCTACCTCAAGGCATCCGGTATCGGCGATGCCGCCTATTTCGGACCGGAAGCCGAGTTTTTCATTTTCGATCATGTCCGTTTCGATCAAACCCCTCAAGCGGCCTATTATTACGTCGATTCCGAAGAGGGGGTTTGGAACCGGGGAAAAGAGGGAGAAAACCTGGGCCACAAGCCGCGTCATAAAGAAGGCTACTTCCCGGTTCCCCCGGTCGACAGCCTTGAAGATCTCAGAACGGAGATCGTGCTGGAGATGCAAAAAGCCGGCATTATCGTCGAAAAAGAGCATCACGAGGTGGCGACCGCGGGCCAAGCCGAGATTGACATGCGTTTCGACTCCTTGGTCAAGATGGCCGATAAACTCTTGCTTTACAAATATATCGCCAAAAATGTCGCCAAACGGCACAACAAAACGGTCACCTTTATGCCAAAACCGGTGTTCGATGATAACGGATCGGGGATGCACACTCACCAGTCGATTTGGAAAGAGGGCAAACCTTTATTTGCCGGTGATGAATACGCGGGGGTCAGTCAGACCTGTTTGTTTTACATCGGAGGGATCTTGAAACATGCAAAAGCCCTCGCGGCATTGACCAACCCGACGACGAATTCTTACAAGCGTTTGACACCGGGTTTCGAAGCACCGGTCAACCTCGCTTATTCCAGCAGAAATCGGAGCGCTTCGATTCGTATCCCCATGTACTCCACCAGCCCGAAAGCGAAACGGATCGAGGTACGCTTCCCCGACCCGACATGTAACCCTTACTTCGCTTTCAGTGCGATGCTCATGGCCGGGATAGACGGCATTGAAAATAAAATCGACCCCGGAGAAGCGATGGACAAAAACCTCTATGAATTGGAACCGACGGAGGCCGCGTCTCTGCAAACGATGCCTTCCAGCCTGGATGAAGCGCTCAATGCCTTGGAAGCGGATCATGCCTTCCTCCTAAAAGGCGATGTATTTACCGAAAGCATTATTCAGACATGGCTCGATTACAAGCGGGAAAACGAAGTCGACGCCATCCGGGTGCGACCGCATCCCTATGAGTTCGCGCTTTATTACGACATATAAGTATCGAGAATAAAGCGGATTTTCAAAAAAGGGCCTACCTCATTGGGTAGGTCCTTTTTTGTGCTCCGGTGTTTGACACCACTATTCAATTTTTATATAGTGAATTAGCCCATATCCAAAGCTGATTGTTTATTTTCGATGGAAACTTCATGGAACTTCAGGCCGTTGAGGAGGCCATCTCCGACATAAAAAAAGGAAAGATGGTCATCTTAAGCGATGACGAAGATCGTGAAAACGAAGGCGATCTCGTGATTGCCGCAGAAAAGGTGAGCCCTGAGGCCATCAATTTCATGGCCCGGTATGCGCGGGGTCTGATCTGCTTGACCCTCACTGAAGACAGGGCGAAGCAGCTCCAACTGCCGCAGATGACACAAGAAAATACCGCGTCGTTTAGAACGGCCTTTACGATCTCCATCGATGCCCGTCATGGAACAAGCACCGGCATTTCCGCCAAGGACCGCGCTGTCACCATCCGCGCGGCCGTTGCACCGAAAGCCAAGCCCGAAGACCTTGTGAAACCCGGTCATATTTTCCCCATTTGCGCGCAAAGCGGCGGCGTTTTAAAACGCGCCGGACAAACCGAAGGCTCGGTTGATCTCGCCCGATTGGCAGGCCTGTTTCCCGCCGGCGTTATTTGTGAAATCATGAATGAAGACGGCACCATGGCCCGCACACCCGAGTTGATCGAATTTTCAAAAAAACACGATCTCAAAAGAGTGACCATTAAGGATTTGATTGCCTATCGGATGAACCGGGAATCCTTGGTCCATCGCGTGGCGGGGGCGACGCTCCCAACCGATTACGGCATGTTTCAGGCCATCGCCTTTCAAAACGAAGTCGATCATGAGTGTCACATCGCTTTGGTGAAAGGAGCGATTACGCCCGAGCGATCCTTCCTGGTTCGTGTTCACTCCGGTTGCGTCACGGGCGATATCTTCAGCTCTAAACGATGCGACTGCGGCGAACAGCTTCATGCCGCCATGTCGATGATCGAAACCGAAGGCGCGGGCGTCTTGCTTTATTTAAACCAAGAAGGACGTGGCATCGGTTTGATTAACAAACTCAAGGCCTATGGTCTTCAGGACGCCGGAAGAGACACCGTCCAGGCGAACATCGATCTCGGCTTCAAAGACGATTTAAGGGATTATGGCATCGGCGCACAGATTCTGGTCGATTTGGGACTCCGAAAGATCCGGTTGATGACCAACAACCCCCGAAAGATTGTTGGGATTGACGGCTATGGCCTAGAGGTGGTGGAGCGGGTTTCGATCGAAGTGGTGCCCCATGAGAAAAACCTTCATTATCTTCGCACCAAAAAAAAGAAACTCGGCCACCTATTGGACAGCGTGTAATGCCTGAGGATCGCCCGATGGATAAGACCGGATTGTTGGAAACCGACATGCGGGACATGAGAACCTGGGAGGGCGGAACGCAGTGCCATTCCCTCCGAATCGGCCTCATTGTGAGCCAATTTAACCGGCCGATTACCGAAGGGCTGCTAAACGGCGCACTGCGCACGCTGAATCAATGCGGATTAAAACCAAGTAATATCGAACTCGTCAAGGTGCCGGGCGCATTCGAAATACCGGGCATGGCTCAACACATGGGACGCCTGCAGCGATTCGACGCCTTGATTTGTCTTGGCGCCGTGATCCAGGGGGAGACACCCCATTTCCAATACATTTGCTCGGAGGTAAGCCGTGGTATCAGCCAAGTGGCTCTCGATTTGAATATGCCGGTGATCTTTGGAATCTTAACCACACACTCGGTTGAACAGGCGATCGCGCGCGCCGGCGCCAATCGCAACAAAGGTTCCGAAGCAGCGGTCGCGGCCATCGAAATGGCAAACCTTTATAAGAACGTTCAGTAAACCGTGCAGGCCTCCCCCAATGATGACCAGGGTTTACTAAATCGACACAATGCGTATGTTTTTCCTGGAAACGGGTCCAGCCCCAAAAAAGATTTGCCGAGATGAACCCTATTGGAGATCGTGATGGGTTTTAGACGAAAGGCACGGGCCTATGCGCTTCAGATGCTTTTTCAAATCGATTTCACCCATGATATCCCAAAAGAGAATATTCTACCTTCTTTTTGGTCGGATAAAGATGCACTGCCACAAATTAAAGCATTTGCAGAATGCCTTGTACATGGCGTGATTCAACATCAAGCACGCATCGATGCCTTGATTCAAAAACATACCGAGCATTGGTCAACAGGGAGAATGGCGACGATCGACCGGAATATTTTGCGTTTCTCGGTTTACGAGCTGTGCTACCTGGAAGAAATTCCTCCGAAAGTGACAATCAACGAGGCGATTGAAATTGCGAAACGCTACGGCAACGAGGATTCCGGCGCCTTTATCAACGGAATCCTGGATCGCATTCACCAAAGCCTCCTTCAGGGCGATGCATTGGAAGAAGTGATCAAGAAAAATTGATCCATGCGCATTGAGATGTTTTCCGGAAAGTTAAATGACTTGCAAACGGATCTGCTTGCAGTGACCTGTTTTGAAGATATCCGGCCGCTGCGGGGTCTGGCGGGTGAGATAGACTGGCTGTATGGCGGGATTCTTTCCCGTGTCATGATGCAGAATCGTTTTTCCGGTGAACTGGGAAAAACGATTCTCTTGGCGTCTGAAGGGAAACTCCCTGTTTCGAAGATCCTCCTGCTGGGGCTCGGTACTTCCAAACGATATGGTTATCCCCGATTCAAGGACATGTCCGCCGTCCTTTATGAAGTCATCGATGACTTAAAAATAAATGCGCTTGCCGTTGACATCGACACCGAGGCCGCGATAGAGCTGGACCCTATCCGGCTATTGGAAACGTTTCGTGAAGGCAAGGAAGATACGGATGCGGGTTTGCCGTGGGTGACGACCTTTATCGTTAAAGAAGGCGAACGGGCAAGCCATCTACACCGATATATACGCCGCCGGTTTCCTCCCAAGGCCTCGATTCGGCCCTAGAGAATGATGCAGACTCCGTTAATCATAATCCCTCCCCCCTGCAAGGATCTCTCATGATCGATCGATACTCAAGACCGGAGATGGCCGAGATTTGGTCGTTACACAACAAATATCGAACTTGGCTAAAGGTCGAGCTTTGTGTCTGCGAAGTCTTGGTCCGCAAAGGCGAAATGCCGCAATCGGCCTTGGAGGAAATTCGCTCGAAAGCCGTGATTCGTCCGGAGCGCATCGAAGCGATTGAAGCAGAAGTGAAGCACGATGTCATTGCTTTTTTGTCCTCCATTACGGAATCCGTTGGGGAAGCGGGACGATTTCTTCATATGGGCATGACGTCTTCGGACATGCTCGATACGGCATTGGCACTGTTGATGGGGCAATCGGCGAATTTGTTGATTGAAGATCTTTCCACTTTACTTCGTGTCCTTAAGTTTCAAGCGGAAAAATATAAAAAAGTGTTAATGATCGGACGTTCTCACGGTATCCACGGCGAACCGATTACATTCGGATTAAAGCTGGCCCTTTGGTATGAAGAAACAAAGCGTAACATGACCCGTTTGCGCGAAGCGAAGCAGATCATCTCTGTGGGGAAGGTTTCCGGGGCGATGGGCACCTATGCCCACCTTTCTCCTGAGATCGAATCGGATGTCTGCGCCTCTCTCGGCCTCGATCCAGAACCGATCGCAAATCAAATCGTACAAAGAGACCGTCATGCGCATTTTATGCAATGTCTTGCGATGATCGCCACCAGCTTGGATAAATTTGCAACCGAGATCCGGCATCTTCAAAGAACAGAGGTCCTTGAGGCTGAAGAACCTTTTGAACCGGGTCAAAAGGGATCTTCTTCCATGCCGCACAAACGCAATCCCGTCGCTTCGGAAAATATCTGCGGACTGGCCCGTCTGATTCGGTCCAACGCCGCTGCTGCATTGGAAAACGTCCCCTTATGGCATGAGCGGGATATCAGTCACTCATCGGTGGAACGGGTCATTCTACCCGACAGCACCATCCTGCTCGACTACATGTTGGATCGCTTTACCCGCTTGATTGAACGTATCGTGGTTTATCCAAAACGCATGGCCGAGAACTTATCGATCACGAGCGGAACGGTCTATTCTCAAAAAGTTCTGCTTCTCCTCATTCGAAGCGGCATGAAACGGGAAGCGGCCTATCAGATTGTCCAAACCGTCGCAATGGAAGTTTACAATAACGGCGGTTCATTTAAAGATGCGATTCTATCCCATCCCGTAATATCAAAATGTGCAGACCGACAAGACTTGAAGGATTGTTTTGATCCATGGCAATATTTGCAGCATATTGAATTTACATACAGCCGGGTATTTAATCAAACCCAGGAGCAAGCATGAAAGCAAAGATTTATGTCTCCTTAAAAGAAGGGATACTCGACCCCCAAGGCAAAGCGATCGAACAGGCGCTCTCTGTACTTGGATTTAATGACGTGGGAGGGGTTCGCGTCGGAAAATATTTGGAACTCAACCTTAAATCGGGGTCGGCCGATGCTGCAGAAGGGAAGGTAAAAGAAATGTGTGAAAAATTACTGGCAAATACGGTGATCGAAACATACCGTTACGAACTCGAATCGGAAGGCTAGTCTCTTTCGATAAAATTCATTTTCGATAAAAACCATCGAACGATCCGACGCATACCGACCTTCTTGTCATTCATTCTGTCGATCACTCACTCCATTGTCATCCTCTCTTTGCGTTTCCCCCATGCGACAGTGACATTTTTTGTCTCTCAGCTATGTAACCGATTACAGATTACCTTGCTACAAACCCATAAATATTCATTATTATTATATAATAATCTATATTCAAGGCTTTACTCTTATGGCATATAAGTTGCTCATTCTTGAGTCGACAAAAGATCTCATTTCTTTTTATTATTATTACGATTGGTTGAAAATGGAAACAAAAACTTACTGTTCGGAAGAAGTCTGCCGCTTATTAAATCTTTCTTATTACCAACTCGAATACTGGATTTTAGTCGGTCTGGCAAAACCGATCATGGAACATCAAGGATTGAGTTGGTCTCAAAGGTTTAGCGAGGAAGATGTGCATTTTCTAAAGGAAGTAAAGTCACTGACCGACAAGGGATATTTTGTAAGTCGGGCTGCAGAAATGGTAAGAGGCAGCCGGCTTCCTGAAGCATCCTGGAGAACCTCATAGGATTTGTGCTCAAGGAAAAGGAGAAAGAATGGTTACCGAATGCCCAACATGCCAAGGATCAGTCACTTTTGGCCTCGAACACCTGGACGGCTGTCAAGATATTGTGTGTGCCGGATGCGCCACCACGTTAAAGGTCAGAATCGTGCCTGAAATTGTAAGACCGTCCGAACCCCTTCTCTCTTCAGATATCAATATTAGCATCGATGAGGGTTTTTCTGAAAGTTCTTCCGAAGCATATTCAGAAGATGTCCTTGTTTCGCCCGAGGATCGGGATGTAAATGCCGACGAAGAAAATGCAGCACATGAAAATGACTGCCTGGCAGAAGCCTCCACCTCATATGATCCCGAGACATGCGTCTCGACAGATGTTGAAGCAGATCCCGTAGAGGCGGATAATCATCAGACATCTCAAGATAATTCATCCCCTCCTTCAGACGATCAAAATATCGATAAAGAGAAGGTATTGGTATGCCTGGACGGTGAAGCAACCCAAGAAGCGGTTCAAGAACTTTTGGAAGATTCCGGCTACCATATATTGGATATCCCATCCGAGATGGCATCCTTAATGGCTGCCAACATGGATCCCCCCAATATCGCCCTGATTGATACGGCCTTGAAAACCAACGAAGACATGGATCTGATCGCAGATTTAAAAAGCCATCCTTCTCTCAAAGATACAAAAATTATATTTGTTGGATCGATGTTCGAAAAAAACACGAAATATAGGGATTACACACCTGCCCTTCACGGTGCGGACGATTATATTGATCGCTACTACCTTCGGAAGGAATTGGTCGATAAAATAAAAAAACATCTCAAAGGAAATATTGAAGATCCCGAAGGGGAGTTAAACGTTCCCAAGCCCTTTCCGACACAAGACATGGCAACTGAGACGGAAGAAGACGGGAGAGAGCAAAAAGAACAAGAGGAAGCCATTCGGCTTGCCCGTATTATCGTTTCGGATATCGTGATCTATAATGAGGAGAAATTTTCAGAAGGCATCCAGGGCGACAATATTTACAATCTTCTAGCAGAAGAAATCGAAGAAGGGCGCCAGCTCTACGCATCGAGGGTATCCGAAGCACTACGTGCCCATACCAACTACTTAGAAGAAGCCATTAAAGACGCCATCCACAATCGAAAAAAAGAATTGGGACTCGAAGGCGAATCCCCCGAACAAAATATCGAGGCTGCACCAGAGGAAGAAATGGATGCCGGTTTAGAACAGACGGTTTATTCCCAGACGGCTGAGGATCTGCCGACAATGGAAGAGGAGTCCGAAGCGGTTAAAAACGCCAAGCGGCTCGCTCGTATTGTCGTTTCCGATATCGTTATTTATAACGAAGACAAAGCAGAAGAGGGGGTGAGCACAGGGCGGTTTTTTGAAATTCTAGAGGAAGAAATCGAAGAAGGGCGCCAACTTTATGCATCGAGAATCGACGCCGATTTGCTTGAAGAAAAGGACTATTTGCAGGAAGCATTCGAAGATTATATCAACAAAAAGAAGTCATCCGTATCCACATAAAAAGCGCCTTGCAGGATTACCGTTCTATCGTTTTACATCTTGAGCCGTTCTGCCAGTGATTCTATTGGCCAGTTGTTTCAAAGCATATCCCGCTACGGAAAAAAGCCAGCTTGTCTTAGAACGTACGCGAAACTCTTTCCCCGTTGTCCCTTGCATGGATTGTTCGGCAATTTTCACGGCAAGCCTTGCTGCATCATCGGCATCTTGCGCGAGGTGATCGATGAAGGGGCGCATCCTTTCTAAGTACGCCGCCCCTTCGGCCGATGCGTCCCTGTTTATTAAAAGCGAAGTCTTTACAATCCCCGGCGAAAGGAGATTTACACAGATCCCCGTATCCTTATATTCCCGAGCGAGTGATCTCGTAAAAGACTTCACTCCCGCTTTGCTGGCTCCATAGGCCGTTACCCTTGGCGATGGAAAAGCGGCACCGTATCCTTTCAAATTGATAATGCCCCCTGACTTTTGTTTCATCATATAAGGGAGGACGGCATGGCAACAATAAAAAGTTCCGATCAAGTTTGTACAAATTACTTCGGCCCAGCGTATCGGATCTATATCGGCAACGCGGCCATAGGTCATCCCAACGGCGGCATTGTTGACCAACAAATCTATTTTCCCATGGCGTTTTACGATTGCTCCTACCAAACCAAAGACGGATTCTAACCGAGACACATCGCAGGAAATCCCAAGCACTTCACCGGCACCCCGGAGATCGTCGGTTGCGGTTTGAAGTTTTTTTTTATCCCTCGCGCAAATGATCACCCTTGCTCCTGCTCTCAGATAGGCTTCGGCGATGGCGTATCCGATGCCGCGGCTCCCGCCGGTCACGAGGGCGATTTTATCACTCAATGGTCTTTTCATTTAGAAATGATTCCATTCCTATGAATAGGTACAAGATCGGCAATGGGTTTTGGAGAAAACCATACAGTTGCCAGACAGACAAGACCAAGGCGATTACCCGGTCGAGGCGGATGCATTTGTGCGCGTGATTTGCGTTAAAACGCTGTCTTGCTTTCTCGTATCGCTTCGTGTAACATCGCCACGATTTTAGGCGAAATCCATTCCAGGAGGCACCATGAAAAACGTTGTAGTGGCGGCGATTCTCGTTTCCATCCTATCGACCCTTCTACCAAGCCAAGCCAGCGCGCAGAACAACGGGGTGATGGAAGTGCTCGAAAGCAGTTTTTACGGCGGGCTAACTGGCACCTTGGTCGGTGCAGCATTTCTCGCTTTTAGAGACAAACCCGGCGATCACTTAAAAGATCTGAGGGTCGGAGCGGGCGTGGGTGTGATTCTCGGCACGGTCTACGGTATCGCCAAGACCGCTTCACGTTCCTTCGCCGAGATCAACGACGGCATGCTTAGTTTTCATGTTCCCCGTCTTAAATTGGATATCGATGCATCCGAGCATTCCGTCCGTGGATCGGTAGACCTTCTAAATATCTCGTTTTAAATTCGACAAAACCTCAGGGGCGTTCTAAAATTGTTACCGTGATATAAGTCCCGGTGCCGGCATGGCTGTGAATCAATCCCCGCTTTGCATTTTCGATTTGAAGCATGCCGTTTCCAAGATGTTTTTCGATACTGCCTTGAAGCTGCCAAAAGGCGAAGACGGCCTGCATGAGCCCGGTGGCGCCGACCGGATGCCCACAGGCCAAGAGCCCTCCGCTCGGATTCACTGGCATTTCTCCTTTCTTCTTTAGTGACAGACCGTAGTCGATGTTTTTTAAAAATGGGGTGCCGGATGCCACAAATGCGCCCCCTTCGCCGTAACGGCATAATCCCAAATCTTCGTAGGTTTGAATCTCCGAAGAGGTATATGCATCGTGTAGCTCGACAAAATCGAGTTCGTCTTTCGGCACATGGATGCCGGCCATTTTGTAAGCCAGTTTGGCCGCCATTCTACCCCCTCGAAATGAATGCACGCCGGGATACCGCAAATTTCGATAGTCTTCCTTTTTTTCATGCGGAAGCAACAGCACTGCTCCGCGCGGCCGGTCCGCCATCCGCATGGCATCGGTTCCGCTGCCGACACCCGTAATCTTTACGGGCTTGGGGCAAAGCAACGCCGCCTTTTCCTCAGTCGCCAAAATGGCCACTGCGGCGCCGTCCGACATGGTGCAAATATCCAGCATGGTGAGTGGTGTTGCGACCATTTCCACGTTACGTACATCCGAAACAGTCAGTCTCTTCGGGCTTTGTGCGTAAGGATTATAACAGGCGTTGCCGTGGTTTTTGATGGAAACCATGGCCATCTGCTCCGTCGTGGTTCCAAATTCGTGCATATGACGCTGCACCATCATGGCATAGTATCCGCTGTAAAATCCGCCGACCGGATAATCGAAGTTGGTATCGGAGGCCAGCGCAATAAATTCGTTGCCCTTCCATGTATTGACATGCGACATCGTTTCGAAACCAAAGGCCAGACACACATCCATGCGCCCGGAGGCCACCGCTTCCCAAGCGCTTTGGAAGCACAGTCCCCCGGTTGCACCGCCTCCTTCGACGCGCCGAGACGGTTTCGGACAAAGGCCGAGATAGTCCTGCACCATAATCGCCGCCATTAACTGCCTGGTAAAGTGGTCGGAGAAATAAGAACCGACACTGCCGTCGATCATATCTAGAGAGATGTCTGGCAGGTCCTCCAACGCCGCATCGAAAGCCGCTTTCACCATGTAACGAAAGTCGTATTCGGGATTCGCCTTTTTAAATTTTGTGATTCCGCCGCCGATCATATAAACAGGACGCAATGCATGCTCCTTTTACGGGTCGATCATCCGGGTCACGCCGGTTACGATCTCTTGTATAGGTGTGCCCGGTTTAAAGATATCGCCGACCCCTATTTTTTTTAGTTTTTCAATATCTTCTTCAGGGATGATTCCACCGCCAAAGACCACGATGTCATCGGCCTTCTCTTTTTTTAACGACTTCATGGTTTCTTTAAAAAGCGTCATATGTGCGGCGGAGTGGATGGAGAGTCCGATCGCATCGACATCTTCTTGTATTGCGGCACTGACAATTTCCGCCGGGCTGTTGTGAAGTCCCAAATAGATGACTTCAAAACCGGCATCCCTGAGACTACGCGCCACAATCTTGATGCCGCGATCATGACCGTCTAGACTGATCTTCGCAAGCAAAATCCGCTGCCTTTTTTGATTTTTCGCCTTAAGCGGTATTTCCATCGGCCTTGACCTCGTCCAATAAAAAACGGCCACGATCTTTCTTGAGATACCCCATCCGCACCTTCGGGTCGTGTTGAAATATCAACAGCCAGTGTTCTTCAAACGCCTGCTCCAGTATGGCGCGCTTGGTTTCGAGGGTCGTCTGAGGAAATAGATCGTAGCCCATAATATAAGGGAGCGGCAAATGTGTCGCCGTCGGAATCAGATCCCCTAAAAACAAGGCCTTTTCTCCTTGCGATTCTATAAAAACCGCCTGATGGTGTTTGGTGTGTCCAGGGGTTTTGATCACCGAGATGCCCTTGAGGATTTCGGAATCTCCCTCCAACAAATTCAAGCATTTCTTCTTCGTCAAAAGATCGTAGTTCTCGGGCAAATAACTCCCCTGCGTTCGTTCGTTTGGATGGTTCGCCGCATCCCATTCCCCCCTTTGGATAAAGTAAGCGGCATTCGGAAAAGACAACTCAATGCGGCCTTTCGCATTGACTCTTGTGTTCCCTCCCGCATGATCAAAATGAAAGTGCGTGTTAATGACCATGCCGATATCGGCCGGCATCAGATGGTGTTTGGAAAGCTGTTGGTCGATTGAAGGCTTCCTTTCGATGCCATAGATCTCGCTGAATTTTTTATCACCTTTATTGCCGATGCCGGTATCGACCAAGATGTAATGCCCATGCGCCTTGATCAACAATACGCCCAATTCCAATCGGATGCGATTCCGATCATCGGCGGGATGATGTTTTTCCCAGAGCACCTTCGGAACGATGCCAAACATTGCTCCGCCGTCGAGGCAGAGCACGCCGTCCGTTAATGGGTATATTTCAAATTGTCCATGTTTCATGTTCACTCGCATTATAGCCCTTTGAGTCCCATCGGTAAACCGATTGGAGATTGTCGATATAAAACCCATCCGTCGCGCAAGGAACAACCATGACACGCGAAACCATCTACACAAAGCGACCTTGCCTTTCAGGTCGACTGCAGGGTATATTCGGATTTGTCCTTTACTTGAGTTAAAAAAATGAATCTTTCGAAAGATCCAGGTAGGGCCTGCGTAAAGGCCTGTTTGTTGTTTTTGGGTACGTTTATTTTTTGGGGCGTATTGCTTCCGACGAAACTGATCGCTTCCACGGAAATGGGGTCTGTCCGAGGAAAGGTCCGCATCAATGGAGCCCTTGCAAGCAATGTGGTTGTTTATCTCCTTGCAGATGGGGCCAAAGCACCTTTTCTCGAGCCAGTCGATCTAAGCGTGATACAAACACAGAATCGTTTTGATCCCGTTTTCAGCGTCGTGACGGTCGGCTCGATCGTTCGTTTTGAAAATCACGATGACGATATCCACAATGTCCACTCCAAGAGCCCGAAGAACCGTTTCGATATCGGGGCGCACATGCCCAACACGGTGAAGACGCAGGTGTTCACGGCCCCGGGTATTGTACCGATACGATGCAAGGTACATCCCGACATGAAGGCTTCGATATTTGTCGCGCCCACGCCTTTCTTTTCGATCACAGACGCAGAGGGCCGCTTTGAAATCGGAAAGCTTCCGCCGGGACGCCATGTTATACATGCCTGGCATCGAAGCCTTACAAACCAGGAAAGGGCACTTGGTTTGCGTCGGATCGAATTCATTGAAGGAACGGCATTCGTCGATCTCAATTTCGAGAGTGAAAACTCAGAACGAGATCTTTCGGAGATATTCGATACGAACTGGACCTTGGTGGTCGAACAGATCGATACCGCTTTACTGAAAGCCTTATCGCGTTGGGAGCGAAAAAAGACCACTGCGGCGGCCCTCGCCGTAATGACCGCACGGTCTACCCTTTTTCACGAGTCGGGCTTAAAAGAGGCGATTTCAGAAAGTAAAGGGGAAAAAGTTAGCCAAGCGCACGATTTGCAGTTTGACAAGATTAGAAAATGGATGCAAGGGATCGGTGGAAAGACTGTGACTGCATCCGAATTAAAAAAAGAAATTGCGTTGTTCGTGAAGTCATTAAAAAACGATTCAAAGAAGATTGCGGTCTTACAGCGTTCCGAAAAATAGAATCCTCTCCGAAAAACTTAGATCACGCAATCCATCCTGCTTTATTGGGTTTGAATCGTAAAACGCTGTTCGCTTTTTCCGCCTTTTCCGTCTTCCACGCCGATGGCCACCTTCGCATGGCCTTCAGTCAGGGATGCAACCTTCCAAAGCAATTGTCCCGACTGAGGGTCGATTTTCATGCCCGGCGGACCCTCCAATAAGTAGTATTTTAGTGGGTCTCCATCCGGATCGTCAGAAGAGACTGTATAGAGGAATGTCTCATCATTGAGACCGGCAGGCGGGACGGAAACGATCGTGGGCGGGTGATTATCGACGGCAATCATCGGGCTCAACTTGGTTTCCCCTTCGGAGTAAGGATCCTTGGGTGTGACAAAGAGGACGATTTTATCGGCGCTTCGAATCAACCCGCGAGGCAGTTCATTCGATTCGTTGCCCGATACCACTTGCCCGTTGACTTGCCATTGGTAGTCGAAGTGGATCATATCTCCATCGGCATCCAGGGCTTCAACCTTGGCGATAAGCGCTTCGCCGGCCTTCGGATGAGTGGGTTCAAGAACGATATTGTTGATAACCGGCTTGGCATTTCCGATTTGAACGGAGGCGGCATGGACCGGAACACCTTCGTCTTTTCCATCGCTGGGCGTCACCTCCACGGAAACAATATCCGTCGGTTTAAACCGCTTCAGGGGAAGGGTTTCCGCTTCACTCACGGTTTTTCGATTGACCGTCCAACGATACTGAAATGTTACCTCGTCCCCGTCCGGATCGTCCGCATGCGTCACAACCGATAAGATGGAACGACGATTGGGTTCATTCGGGTCGATCGAAACCTTTTTGAGGTTTGGCGGGCGGTTCCCCTCCCCGTCGGCGGGAGCGGAAAGGACCACCCCCTCGGGCTTTTCTCTTCCAAAGGGCCCGCCGCTTCCAAAAATCCAAACGATGGCCAACAAGAGCGCAATCAGGATGCCGATACGCGATTTCATGATCCGGACCTCCTTTTGAATCTGTCTAAATAACGATTCATATTAAAAGTGCTTTACCCGTTTATTCGGGTTTTTCGATGAAGATCTTGGTCCCTTGATCGACTTTGTTTTGTAAACCCACTGCTTTGATTTGGACGATTTCACCTGTACTGCTCTGGACAAAGCCCGTGACGGTGTTTTTGCTGACGACCACGTTGACCTTCGAGGCCATGCCATGCCCCAGGTTCCGGTCTCGTTTGACGGTAACGCCATCGGATTCGATCCCGAGTGCCCCGACCACGGTGCCTGTTTTCTTGTCCTTGGCCGGAACCGCCGAACCCGATTGATAACCCAAGGCATAGACGTTGTTTTCCCCTTGGGGTTTGCAGATATTATCCGATGGCACATATGTCGTTGCAGCGACAAGGCCTCCGATCACTGTGGATTCGTGGAGCACCCGTTCCCCGTTCGTTAAGTCGATCACCCAGCCGCCCCTTTCGCTGGAGGACCCACTCGAACCGTTAATGACGATATTGACGAGATCGTCCAAGGTGCCCACTCCGCAGCCGGAACAAGTAATGGTTCTGTCCGTCTTCACCTTTACACTCGTGACATTTAAAAGCGTAGCGGCGGGGATGTCGCTGGCACAGCCCGCTTTCCACTTTCTTAAATCACTGTCCCAGCAGCCTTTGGGGTGCGATTCCTTGAGGCCGTAGAGCCCTTGCGGATTGAGATCGGTCACGTCACTGTTCGGCCCATTGCTGAAGAAACGTCCGGTTCCGAAATAGACCCAAAACCGTCCGGCGGTATCCATGGTCGCCGTCGGTTTGACTAAGACCGGTTTTTGAACATCGATGAATTCCGAAAGGACCCATTTCGTGGGATCCTTGCTGCCGAAAGACAAAAGCCGATAAACCTTGCCCAGCCAACTCTTTCCGGATGCGGCCGGATAGTTCTTGCCGATATACATGACATCGGTCACGTAGTCCTTCGGCATGTCGTAGACAACCGGATGGCCCATGAAAGCCTGCTTGTCGGTTTTTCCGCCGACATCGACCGCTCTTTTGTCGATCAAGACGCCGTCTTTGAGATTGACCGTGAAGAGCTGACCTGCATCGCTGGCGCTGGCATCGAACTTATTGTCTGCCGAAGACGGATCTCTTAATCCTTTGTAGGTTAGGGGTCCGGAGCCGAACACGCCATACCAGGTGCTTTTGTCGTAGCGTGTGATGGCGGGCCAACTGGTGGTAAAGCCGAGGTCCTTTTCCGTAAACACCCAAAGGAGATTTGGGTTTAAAGGATCGGTGATATCCAAGGCGAAATAGGCCGAGCGGAACTCCCGCGTCGGAGACATTCCAAAGGCCGGATCGGTGACCGAAATCTTGCCGCCGCCCATGCGCATGCTGCCAATCAACACTGTCCCCCAGCCTTTGGGGTGCACACAAGCCGCACTCATGAGGCTCGATGCACAGGCCGCCTCTTCGGTAAAGATCTGCAGACTTGCGACTCTCGGCGAACCATCGACAAAGTAGACGTGTTGGTCTTTGTTGTAATTGGTCCCCGTGAGCCATTTCAAATGCGGTAACAGTTCCTGGGGAATAAAGGCCCAGAGTTCCTTGCCCCCTGTTTTTAAGGGGTTGCCTAACAGATCTTCGGTGTAATAGCCGTGTTCTTCTTTACTTGTTGTTTTTGGATTGTCTCCTTCATTGAAAAATCCGGCATTAAAGGCATGGAGCATGCCGTCGTTGGCACCGACATAGACCATATTGCGCCGATTTTTGTATTTCTCATAGAAGTAGGTAAAACTGCTGTCTTTATGTTTGAGGTCATAGCGTTCCGCCGGCGTACCCACCGAAACGGGGCTCGAGTAGATAATGTCGCCCAGCCGCCAGGTTCGGGAAATGCTAGCGACATCCACATTCCGATCCCGATAGCCGCTGACGACTTTACCATGAGTGAAGTCGATGATGTCCTTTCCTTCTGCCGCACTCGTCGCCCGTAGATAGGGCCTGAGATCCGGTTCCGTGGCTGTGGAAAAATCGATGAATTCTCCCGTATCCACAACGCCATCCGCATCTTTATCGATCCATGTTTTGATGGTACGCGGGTCAGTTGAAAGGTTTCGTTCGGCCAAGACCCGGCCTCCCTCCCAGAGGGGTTGCAGGGAATCGAGTGGGCCCGTGGATGTTGGGGTGCTCGACATTTTCTTTCCCGTCGTCGGATCGGGTTTGTATTTCTTCACTATGGTCTCAAGGGTGCTCTTATTGTATGCCGTTTCGACGATATAGTCTTCGGTGAGCACAAGCGCGCCGTCTTTGACGGTATCTTCCCTTAAGTTGCCGGCGGCATCAAAATAGAGCCCTTGCACATAGCCGAGCCATGCGGCATCTCCCCCAGCGGAAGCCTGTTTGCTCGGGAAGAAATAGGCTTGATAGACCGCTCCTTCGCCGCCGCTGGAGCTGGCCAAGACCGAAATGGAGGTGCCGGAGGCGCTTTTTTGCAGAATGTCCGAAATTGCATCGATCAGCTTGGTTTTCAGTGTAAAAGCATTCTTCGATTCGAAGTAGTTATCGGCAATGCCGTCACCGTCTTCATCCCACTCCTTGGGGTCCGGGCCGGGGAGTCCATCGGGTGTATCGAATACGCCGTCACCATCTGTATCGATCGAATCAAAGTCCTCGAATCCGCCCACCTTGGCGGCGTCTTTTAAGAGTTGAGAACCTTGACCGAAGGCAAAGAAGGGGTAGAAATTCAGGGTCTGGATACCTTCCAAGTCATCGTTGCTCCCGGTTTCTCCGATTGCGGCGATGGGGGTGCCTTTCGGAGGCCTTAGATCCACCGTATGTGCCCAGTAGGCCACATCGTCCAGGTAGTGAGAGCCTTTGGCATAACAGGATGCACCGGACGGACCGCCGAAATAACCCGTGCAGGGGTCATGGTGCTCGTTCATGGTGCCGTGGATATAACCCGCCGGATGTGTATTCAGATGGGTCGTACTCCCATGCGGCGTGGTGCAACCGGCCGCCGGAGCGCAGTGGGTGCTGGTGCCATGGCTGGCGGCCACATGGGCGTAGTCTTGAATCGACGATGGAATGTTTAAGTCGTTGGTCGGGTCACCGTCCGTGAACATAAGGACAAAACTTTGACAACAGGGCGCCCAACGTCCTTGCGTGCTCGTTTTACAGCCGATTTCAGTTGATGGTGGTATCAAGTTGGACAGGCAATACGGGTCGTTATTGACCCCAACTTTGTAATCGGTGGCCTCATAATAGGGTGTGATTTGCGCGAAATAACGGGACGCTTCAAACAAGGCCTCCGAAAGCGGCGTCCAGGAGGTCGCCACAATGCCCTCGATGGCATTGACCAGGGACACGACATTGTCTCCGATGTCGCTCCGGATCTCCGCGCCGTTATGATAATCCCCATCGTCATCGAAGGTCATCAAGCCGAATCGGGCCTTGTCTCCGACATCCTGGATCACGCCGGTTTGCTTGACCACGCCATCGACCCAGATCCGAAAGGACGCATCCAGACTAGAAGTGCAAGAACTGCCGCTGCGTATGTAGAAATTGCCGTTGTAGATCCAGATACACCGAAGCCCTGCATAGGCTGCGGGCGCCACGCCGGTGAGGTCGAATTGTTTGTAAAAGGCCTGGCAGCATGCGCTGGGTGAAAATTTATCCTGTCCCTTGATGGTCTTGCAACTGTTGGCGCTGCTTCGAACCGAGCTGCACAGACCACCGGTCATCACCCACTTGGTAATGTCGATCCGGCGCATGGTCAGCCAATTTAAAAAACTGCCGTTCCATTCATTGGCGCACGTTGGATGAAACGAGGCGGTGGGTGAAAATTTATTCGAGGCATAAGTGTAGCATTTGTCTTCCTGAAAATATCCATAGTATGTTTGTGTGCTCACATATTGATTCGAAAGATTCGATCCCCACCAGTATCGGCAACCGTCGACCCCATTATTCGCATAGGCGCAATGATTCATGCTCCCGGAATTATCGACGAGCAGCAGCACGTTCGGGGGAATCTCCGCACCGAGAAAGGGGGGCAGGGCACTATAGTCTGCCAGGGTTTGGGCTTCGGCTTGATTGCTTGCGCCCGCCGCCAAAACCAACATAAAGGATATGATGGATATAATGGAGAATAATAGACGATTGCGTTTCATGGTGTCCCCCTTAGTGCATTAATAAGCCATAGATGGTGATCGAAACAATTTTATTGTCTTCAAAAGTCAGGTCGACTTGCATGTCGGCCTTCACTTGCGTGATCCCGTTTTCCAGTTCGCCCCCCTCTTCGTTTTTAAAGATGACCTCCTTGCTCAGGGTAAAGCGTTCCATATTCAAAATGATGTAATCCGGGCCGACCTCACTGACCACGCCACGCAACTGGTTGGGATCGGTCGGCATGCCATCGTGCAAATCCTCGGCATTCGTCGTGTAAACCGTACCGAAGCTTAAAACGAGCCCGAAAACCATGATGCTCAATAACTTGCTTAAACGATCTTTTTTCATCGTTCTCTCCTTCCTTAAGAAGCACAATCCAAATAAGCCGTGCCCACCCTGGATTGCGTGTTCAGCGGTCCGTTGGATGCCGTATCGACATTGTAGAGCGCGCCGGAGGTGCAGCCGGTGCCCCCCACTTTTTTATGGTGTTCGATCCCGAATTCATTCAACTCCGAGCCGGGAAGCAGAAGATCCCCGTCTTCCAAATCGACATCGACTTGAATGGTCTGATTGTTGAGGGAAGTCACGACGATGTCGGGATCGGTATCGAAGGCATCATTTGCCAGGGCTCCGCCACCGAATCGAATCTCCTCAATAAAGTCCGGGAACATGGGGTCTCCCACCGTTGTACTGTTCGAAGAATCGACGACGACCGTTGAGGGATATCCCGTAGGAATGGCCATATTTTTTAAGGTGTCTTTAATGATTTGGTTCGAAATCTCGTTTCCACCGCCCGCCGCTTGAAACCCTTGTACAACGCGTTGATTGATCGAAGACAAATTTCTCTCGGTACCGCTGATATCCAAGACCAAGACCATCAGGGCTCCGACCAAGGAGATCATGGAAAGGACCACCAATAAAGCGATACCTTTTTCATCCTGTCGCATTAATTTCATCATCCTGTCCTTCCTGCTTATGTTGCACTGTTTCGAATTTCGACGACCCGGGTAATCATCCTTCGATGAAAGTTGTCCGCCGCCGCTCCCGCCGCATGGTCTTCCAACACCGGCCGCGTGGAAATGGTCGCAGCCCCATCGGGATTCGCGTTACGCGCCAAAATCGACACACGAACCGCTCGGACCGATGCGACAGCACCCACTAAGGTATTGGCGACGGTCCCGTCATTGAGGAGGTATGCGATTTGAAAGTCTTCGATTCCGGAGGCGATCACCGATGAAGCACCGGCTCCCACCGTTCGGACGAGATCCAGACCGGGGCCAGCCGGGACCACGTTGTAAACAATGTTCTGAACCACGGAGACATCGTTCAAGGTTGTGTAGGTTCGATCGAGCGTCGTCGCAAGGGTCAGGGTGTAGTCGCCGGCAGCATTTGGTCCGGCGACGTTGGTGACGGCAGCCGTAAAAAAACCATTGATGGTGACGATTTGTCCGTTGATGCTGGGAGCAGTTGGATTTGTCCCCGCCAGGGGTGTCACGACGAGTGTGTTGGCGCCTTGCGCCGCCGCCGCGCTCAAACGCCCGACCAATTGGAAGGCACCGCTGATGGCGATTCGATCGAGCTGATTGGCGACGCCGTCGGGATCCGGGTCGAAATTATTATTCGAAGTCAACATGGTAAAGCCGGCGGCGGCGTCAAAATTATTTTCCTTGTCGAGTGGGTTGATCACACCGAAACCCGCTCCACGGATATCCCGCACAATCATGTCGGCGGCGATGCGGATCTCCCGTTGCATCTCATTCTTTTTACTGTGGACCATCGTAAAATCGAAAGATCTGTTGAAGAAAGTGTAACCCGCCGCCCCGACGATGGTGGTAACGGCCATCGCCGTCAACATTTCCAATAGGGTAAATCCTTTTTGATTCAACATATCCTCGTATCCCATTAAAATATTTCTAGAAACGTTTGTACGGTCACCTGACGAGACCCCGCCGTACAAGGTGGCTGCCGTACCGTTACAGTGACAGTATTGACCGGAGACACCGGCGTATTGGCCGCCACCGCCACCGTGCCGCAACTTAAAGATTCCATTTCGACATTCGCTTTCCATTGATCGTAATCGTCTTGAAGCTTACCGGCCGTGGTGGGGCGGGTGGCGGCATTTGCGGTATCGAAGCCGTTGTAGTTTAAAATGTCTGTACGATTTTTCCGCATCCGTTCGATAATTTCATCGGAGGCCGCCGTCGCCCAGGCATCCGTTTGACCGCGTCGGCTGTTGACCACCGACAAGGATTCCGCCGAGCCGAAGGCCATTAGGCCGATGCCTAAAATAGCCGAGGCGATTAACACCTCGAGAAGCGTAAAACCCGCCGTGTTTTGCTTTAAAACGGATCGCCGGACTTTATTTTTATAAAATATTCGCATTGATATCCCCTGTAAGACTGATAAAGATTTGGTATTGCTTTCCTACGCTATTTTGCACGATGACATCGGCCGGATTGAGGACCGGCCTTGCCCGAAGTCCGCGCCCGTTAAAAAGAACACCTCCACCGGCCACATTAATCGTATTAAAACTGACGCCATTGGCAGCGGGCCTTGAGACCAGAATAGTCGGCTCAGAACCATTTTGGATGAGATCTCTTGCGGTACCGCCCCCGCTTCCATCGTCAACGAATACGAAGTATCGATTGGGGGCTGGAATGTTCGGAGGCAGGGTGTTAAATCGTAAGGTGACCGGTGCGCTGCGATTGATGGCGGTCATCCTTGCGATCTGTAAATCTCCTTGGAGCTCCGAGGAAAAGGATCGTAAACTTTGATTGGCCGACCATGCGAGCAGGTTCGGGGTGGCCAGCGCTACCAAGACGCCGAGAATGGCGACCGTCACTATGGCTTCGATTAGGCTAAATCCATCTTGTTTCATTTTCGTCGTTCCTCTCAAGTTCAATGCGTTATCCAGTTTACTAGCAACTTATATACCATTTATTTTTTAACGGACATTCAGAATATATTATTATAGTTATCAATATGTTATATGATTTTAAGAGAAGGAATTTATTTAGATTTTGGGATGATTGAAAATAATGGATCTATAATCTATGTAATTTGTTACATAGATTATATCGTTTGAATCATAGTAAATATTATAGATGTCGAAATAGAATAAGATGATTGCCGGCCTTATTGAACCATTCTAAAATCAAGGTAATAAGGGGTAGTCATCGGTTTGTAGAGATTGGAAATAACCATGCCAAGAGGGGAAATCATTGCCAGGATAAATCCTTGGGATTTTCCGGATCGGTTCGTCGAAGAAGACTACTGGGGTCGATGGGACAAAAAAGGGCGGAGTTGAAGGCTTTTTTAGTGAGGTTACAATTCGGAGGATGCCAATAATGCTTTTGCGTTTTCCAAATCTTCCGGGGTGTTGATTTCTACAAAAGCACGGGCGGCGACGGGATCCAGGGTGAGTAGGGCAATGCGCGCGCCTTGCTCCAAGATACGGAGTTGCTCAAGGCCCTCCGCCGATTCCAATTGACCCGTCGGCCGGGCCACGATATCAAGAAGAAAAGACTTTGCAAAACAATAGATACCGAAATGTTTAAAGAAACGGATCTCCCGATCACGTTTTTGATAATCTTCGGGGGCGATATGGGGAATTGGGGCACGAGAAAAATAGAGGGCGCGGTCTTCTCGATCTGACACGACTTTGACGGTGTTCGGGGAGAAGAGTTCTGTTTTTAATTGAATTTCCGACCGTAGGGTGACGACTTCAGCCTTGTTCGAAAGAATCCACTTCATACTCGCTTCGAGCAGTTGGTCCAGGACCTTGGGCTCGAAAAGGGGGAGATCACCCTGTAAATTGACCACGATTTCCGCATCAGTATCCGATGCCACTTCGGCGACGCGCTCCGTGCCGTTTCGATGGGAGGATGCGGTCAATTGTACCGTTCCACCAAATCCGCGGACACACGCAACGATGCGCTCATCATCGGTGGCAACCACAATTTTGCCGGGCCGTGTGGCGGACATGGCACTTTCCCAAACATGTTGGATGATCGGTTTGCCGTTGAGCTCGGCCAGCGGTTTTCCGGGGAAACGACTGGAATCAAATCGGGCCGGGATGACAATGAGTGAAGATAGACCCATCTTTTATGCGTAAGCCTCGCCTAGCCTTTCTTTTTGAATTGCCGCCGTGCCAACGATACCCACCACGATTCCGGCCGCGATATTTGCTATAGTGGCCGCATCAGACAAAGATAGTCCCGCCGCGAGAGCCAGAGATACCGTGCTCAATACGGTATCTCCCGCACCGGTCACATCGAAAACCGCTTTGGCTTCGGTTGGGATGTGGGTGATGGCGCCGTTTTTTTCGAACAAACTCATGCCATGTTCCCCGCGCGTGATCAGGACGGCATTACATGCCAACATGTTTAAGATTTTTTCGCCGGCCCGATGAAGCGAAGGATCGTCGGAAATGTCGATGCCAGTGACCTGTCCGGCCTCCAAGTGATTGGGGGTGACCAGGGTGACTTGTTTGTATAACGGAAAATGATTGACCTTGGGATCGACGACGATGGGTTTGCCGTATTTCAATCCCGCCGAGAGCACTGCTTCAAGAATCGATTCCGTGATGACGCCTTTGGCGTAGTCGGAGATGGCAAGACAATCCACCTGCGGCAGGTGTTCCAGCACAAAACGGATGATACGGTCTTCTGTTTCCTTGCCGATTGCATGCTTCTCTTCTTGGTCCAGGCGAACGACTTGCTGTTGGTGGGCGATGATGCGCGTTTTCTCGGTTGTCGGACGATTTTCTTCGACGATGAATCCTTCCAAACCGCATTCCTTGGCTTTGACTTCATCGCGCAACCAACGACCCGCCTCATCGGAGCCGATCACACAGCAAAGACTGGCTTTTCCGCCTAAGCCCAGGATGTTGTTCAAAACGTTTCCCGCCCCTCCCAAGCGGAGCGATTCCGAATTGAATTCAACGATGGGTACGGGGGCTTCCGGAGAAATCCTTTTGACCGTCCCCCAAATATAGCGATCAAGGATCAAATCCCCGAGGATGAGGATCTTCCGGCCGAGCATCTGGTTTAAGCAGGCCTTTCCGTTTTGGCTTGTTGGGTTCATATGCGAACTAATGAATTGCCTTTCCGATACGCTCCGACCGGACCCAGCCATTGATCCAGTCGAAGGCGGAACCTTCTTTATCCCAGGACCAATAAATCAAAAAGGCCGATCCCTTGATTTTTGAAAAGTCGACAAAACCCCAAAAACGAGAGTCGAGACTGTGGTTGCGATTGTCTCCCATTACAAAATAGGCGTTTTCCGGAACAGTGACCGGGCCAAAATTATCGCGCCCGGGAATCATCCTAAGTAAAGGCTCGTCATTGGAGATTTCATTAATGTAGGATTCGTCCTGTTTCACGCCATTGAGATAGAGTGTTTTCTCCTTAATTTCGATGGTGTCTCCAGGAATGCCGATGACCCGTTTAATAAAATCTTTCGATTCGTCCTTCGGAAAACGAAAGACGATAATATCCCCTCTCTCCGGTCGTTGGATAGGAATTATGACCATGTCGGTAAAAGGCAGACGAACACCATAGATAAATTTGCTGACGAGGATATGATCGCCGATTTCCAGTGTTGGAATCATCGATCCGGAAGGAATCTTGAAGGCCTGCACCACAAAAGTCCGTATAAAAAGCGCCAGAACGATGGCGATGAAAAAGGTCTCTATGTATTCGCGGACAGTTGATTTTTCCTTCGGATCATCCGAAAGAATTACTCCTGCACCTTCAGGGCTGCCAGAAATGCTTCCTGAGGGATTTCGATCCGGCCGACCTGTTTCATCCGTTTCTTCCCCTCCTTTTGCTTTTCCCATAATTTTCTCTTCCTGGTAATATCTCCACCGTAACACTTTGCCGTCACATTCTTTTTGAGTGCTTTGACGGTCTCTCTCGCAATGATTTTATTCCCGATCGCTGCCTGGATCGCTACTTCGAACATTTGTTTCGGAATCAACTCTTTCATCTTTTCCGCCAGTTGCCGCGCCCGGATATAAGATTTCTTCCGATCGCTGATAAATGAGAGCGCGTCGATGATTTCTCCATTGAGCATCAGATCGACTTTAACCAAGTCGGCGGAGTGGTAACCGCTAAGTTCGTAATCGAAGGAGGCGTATCCTTTTGATATGGATTTCAGACGATCGTAAAAGTCTAGTACGACCTCGTTGAGAGGCAAGGCATAGGTCAACATCACACGATGGGGATCTAGATATTTCAATTCCTTTTGGGTGCCGCGCCGCTCCTGACACAATTTTAAAATGGCCCCCAGGTACGCGCTTTTTGAAATGATGACGCCATCGATATAAGGTTCTTGATATTCGATGATCTGGCTCGGAGACGGCAGTTTTGCGGGATTGTCGATTTTTAAGGTTTCGTTTTTCGGTGTCACCACATGGTATACAACCGTGGGAGCGGTACTGATAAGAGAAAGCCGATATTCTCTTTCGAGTCGTTCTTTAATGACTTCCATATGGAGCAATCCTAAAAAACCGCATCGAAATCCAAACCCAAGTGCAAGGGACGTTTCCGGCTCGAATCTGAACGAAGCATCGTTGAGACGCAGTTTCTCGAGCGCATCACGAAGGTCTTCGAATCGGTCTGTGTCGATGGTGTAGAGTCCGCAAAAAACCAAAGGCTTGACTTCCTTATATCCGGAAATCGGCTCGGAGGCCGGATGCGCGGCTTCGGTAATGGTATCTCCAATCTTGGCTTCACTGACATCTCGAATCCCGGAAACCAGGTAGCCGACTTCTCCGACGGAAAGGGTTTCGGTCTCCATGGGTTTGGGTGTAAAGACCCCGAGAGAAAGGACTTCATGTTCTCTTTGACTCG
Source organism: Nitrospiria bacterium (assembly GCA_046756925.1). Classification (GTDB taxonomy): domain Bacteria; phylum Nitrospirota; class Nitrospiria; order SBBL01; family JAADHI01; genus JAJDBU01. The sequence goes on along the minus strand of JBHHXH010000025.1, from coordinate 2,112 downwards.
ACATCAGCCGAATACGTGCGCCGCGTTGGACCCTCCCGTTGACAATTTTTACAAGCACGACCGCTCCTTGATAATTATCAAACCACGAATCGACGATGAGTCCTTGGAGTGGCGCTTCCGCTTGCCCGGAGGGCGATGGGATATATTGGACCACCGCTTCCATAATTTCTTCAATCCCCTTTCCTTCTTTCGCGCTTGTCAGGATTGCCGATGACGCATCGACTCCTAATATTTCTTCGATTTGTTCCTTGGTTTTTTCGACATCGGCACTGGGCAGGTCGATCTTGTTGATCACGGGTATAATTTCAAGATTATTTTTGATTGCCAGATAGGCATTCGCGATGGTTTGGGCTTCAACGCCTTGGGATGCGTCGACAACCAAGAGGGCACCTTCACACGCCGCAAGGCTTCTTGATACTTCGTATGAAAAATCGACATGGCCTGGGGTGTCGATGAGATTGAAGGTATATGCTTGACCGGCATTCGAAGCATAAGACAGCCGAACCGCATGCGCTTTGATGGTGATGCCCCTTTCACGCTCCAGTTCCATATTGTCCAACAGTTGATCCTTGAATTCCCGCGGGGTAACGGCTCCGGCCAATTCCAAAATACGGTCCGCCAAGGTGGACTTTCCGTGGTCGATATGGGCGACGATTGAAAAATTTCGAATATAGCTTTGCAGAGACATCATATAATATGCGAAGAAATTCCGGATTATAGGGTTCTTCGTCCCTATTGTCAAAATCCGTGCGTTTGCCTTAGGTCTTTTTGCTGGCACATGAATCGATCAAAATAAACCTTGGAACGCGTTAATCTTTAGGAGGTTTGACTGATGTGGCCGCCAAAAAAAGGAGGAAAACCATCGTCAATAGCAGTACCAGATTTCCCATTTAAAACCGCGAAATGCGATTCGGAGAACGCGCTCGTTCCCGCGCTCTTGAAAGGGGCGCTTCAACAAAGCCCGTTCTCAGAAAGTGCCTTTATGTGGAAGGTAAGTATATTGTGCTTACGTCTCTTTCAAATTTACGTCGGTTATGATTGAACACGTTTTTAGCTTATGACTCGAAATCATTTAAGGCATAGACCATGGACAGGTTAGCAATATAGCGTATCCCAATTTTCTATTTATACAGAAAAATCTTGAGCGCTCTTTTAAATAAAAGGCTCTGCCTTAACATAAAAAAATATTTATCCGATGGCGTCCTCAGGAGAATAATCGCGCGCACAACGTATGCCTACGGTGCTCTCACCCCTTTCCGGATGCGCACCGCCAAATCGTTTTGAGGCCCTTAAATCGTGGGACGTACTATGATAGGATCCACCGCGATATGAAAGGACTTTTATAATGCCCGGGTCTTTCGGTCCTTTCGGGTTTTTAAAAGGCGCATCTTTATAATAAAATTGGTCATACCAGTCCGCGACCCATTCGGAAACGTTTCCGGCCATATCGTAAATACCATAAGGGCTTCGACCTCTCTCGAAGCTTCCAACGGGTGCGGAGTACTTGAAACCGTCTTCTTCCCCCCTGCCATTTACTGCCTTGTGATCGAATGTTTCTCCCCAGGGCCATTTCATTCCATCCTCTCCACGTGCCGCCTTTTCCCATTCTGCTTCGGTCGGGAGACGATTCCCCGCCCACTTGCAATAGGCCACCGCATCAATCCATGTAACACCGACAACGGGTTGTTTATCCCCCTTTAGTAAATTAACGTCATCCTCAAAAACGGGAATGATGGCCGGAGAGCGTTTTAACATCTTGGTAAATCGTGTGTAACTTTCATTGGTAACTTCGTATTTATCAATATAAAAAGGATCTAAGTAAATCACTCTCTTGGGTTGTTCATCGAAATCTCCATCCTCTCCACCCATTGTAAAAGATCCACCCGGGATGAGGACCATGTCGCGCCCATCCCCTCCTCGTATTATTTCAAAGGCACTGAAATCAGCCTTTCTAACCTCTGGGATGTCTTTTTTCTTTACATCGATCGACCTTGTCGCCTCATGCATTCTTTTCGATTTAACGGATTCTACGACCAATGATATGGCGATCAAAACCGTTAAAAAAACCATCACCCCAACCGCATATAGAATGCCTTTTCGGCTCACTGCAAT